>NZ_JBFUGN010000062.1:0-14299 GCF_056402895.1 Rhizobacter sp. P3_B12
GCATCATTCATCACGATTGGGCACGACGATGTCGCGGTTGCCGTTGGTGGACATGGCAGTTACGAGCCCGGATTTCTCCATTTGTTCCAGCAGCCGGGCCGCGCGGTTGTAGCCGATGCGCAGATGGCGCTGCACCAGCGAGATCGACGCGCGCCGGTGCTGCAGCACGATGCCGACCGCCTGGTCGTACATCGGGTCGGCCTCGCCGCCGCCCTCGCCCGCCGCACCCGGCGCGGCATCGCCGCCTTCGGTGTCGAGCGTGCCGCCCTCGAGGATGCCCTCGATGTAGTTCGGCTCGCCCTGCTCCTTCAGGTACTTGACGACGCGGTGCACCTCTTCGTCGCTGACATAGGCGCCGTGCACGCGGATCGGCAGGCCGGTGCCCGAGGGCATGTACAGCATGTCGCCCATGCCGAGCAGCGCCTCGGCGCCCATCTGGTCGAGGATGGTGCGGCTGTCGATCTTGCTGCTGACCTGGAACGACAGGCGCGTCGGGATGTTGGCCTTGATCAGGCCGGTGATCACGTCGACGCTCGGGCGCTGCGTCGCGAGGATCAGGTGGATGCCGGCCGCGCGCGCCTTTTGCGCGAGGCGGGCGATCAGCTCCTCGATCTTCTTGCCGACCACCATCATCAGGTCGGCCAGTTCGTCGATCACCACCACGACGAACGGCAGGCGCTCCAGCGGCTCGGGCTGCTCGGGCGTCAGGCTGAACGGGTTGCCGAGCGTCTCGCCGCGCTCCGCGGCATCGGCGATCTTCTTGTTGTAGCCGCTCAGGTTGCGCACGCCCAGCTTGCTCATCAGCTTGTAGCGCCGCTCCATCTCGCCGACGCACCAGTTCAGCGCGTTGGCCGCGTGCTTCATGTCGGTGACCACGGGCGCCAGCAGGTGCGGGATGCCTTCGTAGACGCTCATCTCGAGCATCTTCGGATCGATCAGGATCAGCCGGACGTCCCCGGCCTCGGCCTTGTACAGCAGGCTCAGGATCATCGCGTTGATGCCCACCGACTTGCCCGAGCCGGTGGTGCCGGCCACCAGGCAGTGCGGCATCTTCGCGAGATCGGCCACCACCGGACCGCCGACGATGTCCTTGCCCAGGCCCATCGTCAGCTGCGACGACGCATCGTTGTAGACCTGCGAGCCGAGGATCTCGGACAGCCGGATCGTCTGCCGCTTCGCATTCGGCAGCTCGAGCGCCATGTAGTTCTTGCCGGGGATCGTCTCGACGACGCGGATGCTGACCAGGCTCAGCGAGCGCGCCAGGTCCTTCGCGAGGTTGACGACCTGCGAGCCCTTCACGCCGGTGGCCGGCTCGATCTCGTAGCGCGTGATCACCGGGCCCGGCGAGGCGGCCACCACGCGCACCTCGACGCCGAAATCCTTCAGCTTCTTCTCGATCAGCCGCGAGGTCATCTCGAGCGTCTCGGGCGTCACCGTCTCCATGCGGCCGGGCGCGGCGTCGAGCAGGTCGACCTGCGGCAGCTTCGTGTCGGAGAGTTCGGTGAAGAGCGGCTTCTGGCGCTCCTTCACGACGCGCTCCGACTTCGGCACCTCGACCACCGGCGTCTCGATGACGATCGGTGCGTGGTCCTCGGCCAGCTGGTGCTCGACCTCGACGACGTGCTCGCGCTCGCGCAGCGCCTGTTCGCCCAGGCGATGGTCTTCGGCGCGCTCGATGCGCTCGACGCGGCGCTCGCGCAGCGAATCGACCCAGGCGCCGATGCGTTCGGCCAGGCGCACCCAAGAGAAACCAAATGCAAGCGCGGCCCCGGCGACCAGCATCGCGATCCACAGCACGCCGGAGCCGGCGAAGCCGAGCAGCTTCATGCTGGCCGGACCGAGCAGGTAGCCGAGCACGCCGCCGGCATGGCCGCCGGCGACGAACGATTCCCACTGGTAGAGCCGCGTCCATTCGAGTGCGGTGCTGGCCGCCATCAGCAGCAGCACGCCGACCCAGAGCACCCAGACAGGCCGGCGCTGGTCGCGGGGAGCGGCCGAATCCTCGCCATGGCGCAGCAGCCGCGCCAGCGCCGAGAGCCACGCGCGCGCCGCGATCGCGACCAGCCACCAGGCCGAGTAGCCGAACACGACGAACGCGATGTCGGAGAACCAGGCGCCCAGCGTGCCGGCCTTGTTCAGTGCCGCGGTTGCGGTGCCCGAGGTGGAGAACGCACTGTCGGCGGCCTGGTGCGTGGCGAGCGCCAGCACGGCCAGCAGCCACAGCACGCCACCGATCAGCACCGCGAGTTGGGTGCGCAGGCCGGCGCGGTCGACGTCGGGGTCACCACCACCCGTGGTGGAGCGGGTGTAGGTGCCGCCGGCGTTGGCCGGGGCGGCATGGTTCGGTGCGGCGGCGCCGCCTTCGGCACGAAGCGATCCGAGCGGAAAAGTCATCCGGCGATTGTGGCCGATCGCGGAACGCCCGCTCTCGGGCTCAGCCGCTGGTGAGGCGCTCCTTGATGATCACCGAGCCGTTCTCCTGGGTCTCGACGATGCCGCGGTCTTCGAGATCCTTCATCACGCGGCTGACCATCTCGCGCGAGGCGCCGACGATCTTCGCCAGATCCTGGCGCGACACCTTGTTGCGGATGATCTTCACGTCGCCGTCGTCCTCGGACATGTCGAGCAGCGAGCGCGCGACCCGGCCATAGACGTCGAGCAGCGCGAGCGACTCGATCTGGCGGTCGGCGCTGCGCAGGCGCGACACCAGGCCGCGCATGATCGCGTACGACAGGCTGGAGTTCTCCGGCAGGCAGCGCGCGAACTCGGCGCGGCCGAGGATCAGCATGTCGGTCTGCACCTCGGCCCGGACGGTGGCCGAGTGCGGCTCGTTGTCGATCAGGCTCATCTCGCCGACGTAGTCGCCGGGTTGCAGCACCGCGAGGATGACCTCGCGGCCACGCGAATCCGACGTGAGCACGCGGGCGCGGCCGGTCAGCAGGATGAAGAGGGCATTCGACTTCTTGCCATGCTCCACGACGATTTCACCGCGACGGAAGCGGCGCTTGACGACGCTGTCGGCGATCGCCGTCGCCTGCTCGTTGGTGAGCATCGAGAACAGCGGTACGCGCCGAATGAGGTCAAGATTGGACAACATGGCCATCGAACTTCCTCCTTATGGGGTGGTTGTCGGCAAACGTGAAAAACTCACAGTTCCTACAATTTCGCTATTGTCACCATTACGCAGATTGACACCAGCCGGAGTCAACCCCATGTCAGACTCGGCTGCGTTTTTTGGTCCGTTTTCTGGTCATTCAACGGCCTTTCGCTGCCTTTGCGCCACGCGCGCCCACCTGTTTTCCGTCGAGCTTCTTCATGAACAGCACCCCCAAGCACGCCCAGGTCCTCATTCTTGGCTCCGGCCCGGCCGGCTACACCGCCGCCATCTACGCGGCCCGCGCCAACCTGAAGCCGATGCTGGTGACCGGCATCGCACAAGGCGGGCAACTGATGACGACGACCGAGGTCGACAACTGGCCGGCCGACGTGATGGGCGTGCAAGGACCGGACCTGATGCAGCGTTTCCTGCAGCACGCCGAGCGCTTCAACACCGAGATCGTGTTCGACCACATCAACCAGGTCGACTTCTCGAAGCGCCCGTTCACGCTGAAGGGCGACTCCAACACCTACACCTGTGACGCGCTGATCATCTGCACCGGCGCCTCGGCCAAGTACATCGGCCTGCCGTCGGAAGAGGCCTTCATGGGCCGCGGCGTCAGCGGCTGCGCCACCTGCGACGGCTTCTTCTACCGCGACCAGGATGTCTGCGTGGTCGGCGGCGGCAACACCGCGGTCGAGGAAGCGCTGTACCTGTCGAACATCGCCCGCAAGGTGCACCTGATCCACCGCCGCGACAAGTTCCGCGCCGAGGCCATCCTGATCGACAAGGTGGCCGAGAAGGTCAAGGCCGGCAAGATGGAGCTGCACCTGTGGCAGACGCTCGATGAAGTGCTGGGCGACGCATCGGGCGTGACCGGCGTGCGGCTGAAGAGCACACAGGACGGCAGCACCAACGATCTGACGCTGAAGGGCTGCTTCATCGCGATCGGCCACCAGCCCAACACCGACATCTTCAAGGGCCAGCTCGAGATGAAGGACGGCTACATCGTCACGCGCAGCGGCCTGGGCGGTTTCGCGACGATGACCACGGTGCCGGGCGTGTTCGCCGCCGGCGACGTGCAGGATCACGTCTACCGCCAGGCCATCACCAGCGCCGGCACCGGCTGCATGGCCGCACTGGACGCGCAACGCTTCCTGGAGCAGGGCACTGCCTGAACTGGCGCCTGTCCAAAAAGCTGGCTATAATCGCGGTCTTTGCCGAAAGCGGCAGGCGCTTCATTGATGGAACATTGAAGAAGCACCTGATCCAGCTTTCGAAGAGGCACCCACCAAGCCGAAGTGATGACCTCCCCCGAGGACCTCACCCGAGGCCTGCTCTGTGTGCCACTCCTGAAACGAGATTCAAGTGGAGAAGCGTCATGGCACGCGTCTGTCAAGTAACGGGTAAGGGCCCGATGGTGGGAAACAATGTTTCCCACGCCAACAACCGGACCAAGCGTCGTTTCCTGCCGAACCTGCAGTACCGTCGCTTCTGGCTGGAAACCGAAAACCGCTGGGTCCGCCTGCGCATCACGAACGCAGCACTGCGTCTGATCGACAAGGTTGGCATCGAGCAAGTGGTCGCGGACCTGCGCGCCCGCGGCGCACTCTGATTTAGGAGCTGATCATGGCAAAAGGTGGACGCGAAAAGATCAAGCTGGAATCGTCAGCCGGCACCGGTCACTTCTACACGACCGACAAGAACAAGAAGACGACGCCCGAGAAGCTCGAGATCATGAAGTTCGATCCGAAGGCTCGCAAGCACGTGATGTACAAGGAAATGAAGCTGAAGTAATTCAGCCTCGCTTCACCAGAAACCCGCTCGGCGCAGGCCCGGCGGGTTTTTTGTTGCCTGGGGCGACTGGATCCCGGATTGGCATCCGGGCTACAAGGCCCGTGGCCCGGATGCCAATCCGGGAATCGCCACCCACAAAAAAGCCCGCTCGAAGCGGGCTCGTTTGCGAGAGATCGAGAAGCGTCAGGCGTGGGCTGCCCGCAGCTTGACCGCGAACTCCTGCAGCGCGGCGATCCCGCTTTCTTCGGCCTTCTTGCACCAGGCCTGCAGGTCGATCACCAGTTGCTCGGCCGACACATTGGTGCGGGTCCAGAGCTGGCGCAGCTCTTCGCGCATCGTCACCAGCTTCGACAGCGACGGGCTGTCGGCACAGACGCTCGCCACCTGGGCCTTCACGTGCGGCGGGATCTTGTCCTCGTCGCGGTGCAGCCAGCGGCGCGCCAGGCGCATGTTGGCCAGCTTGGCACTGCCGGCGGCAACGCCTTCGGCCTTCAGGCGCTTGACCTCGGCACGGCAGGCGTCGCGCAGGCCGCCGGCGTACTTGGCCATCACCTCGTAGCGGTTGGCGATGATCGCCTCCAGCGTCTTCGAGTCGGCAACCGGCCGCACGTCGCCCAGGCGCAGCATCGGCGGCGTCTTGCGGACCTTGGCCAGACCCAGCATCTCGAGGCCACGGATGTAGGCCCAGCCGATGTCGAACTCGTACTTCTTGACCGACAGCTTGGCCGAGGTCGGGTAGGTGTGGTGGTTGTTGTGCAACTCCTCACCGCCGATGATGATGCCCCACGGCGAGATGTTGGTGCTGGCGTCGACCGCTTCGAAATTGCGGTAGCCCCACCAGTGGCCGAGGCCGTTGATGATGCCGGCGGCCGTGATCGGGATCCACGCCATCTGGATCGCCCAGATCGTCGCGCCGATCGCACCGAACAGCATCAGGTTGATGATCAGCATCACGCCGACGCCCTGCCAGCTGTAGCGGGTGTAGAGGTTGCGCTCGATCCAGTCGTCCGGCGTGTTGTGGCCGTACTTGGAGAGCGTCTCCTGGTTCTTGGCTTCAGCGCGGTACAGCTCGCTGCCGGTGAACAGCACGGTCTTGATGCCATGGGCGACCGGGCTGTGCGGGTCTTCCTGCGTTTCGCATTTCGCGTGGTGCTTGCGGTGGATCGCGACCCACTCCTTGGTCACCATGCCGGTCGTCAGCCACAGCCACAGCCGGAAGAAGTGAGAGGGCGCCGCATGCAGATCGAGCGAGCGGTGTGCTTGCGAGCGGTGCAGGAAGATCGTGACGGATGCGATCGTGATATGGGTCAGAACCAGCGCAATGATGACAATTTGCCACCACGTGGTTTCGACCAGGCCGTTTGCCAGCCAGTTCACCAGAGCATCCCAGACCGTCATCAACAGATTCATCAAATCGCCTTTGCACCGTCACACAAGAAACGGGTCCCGCATTGTAGGGGCCCCTCCCAACAAACAACCCGATGGAAGAGCGGGGTTTGCACCATTCAGTTCCGCAGATGGTGGTGCATTGATCGAAATCAACGCACCGACCGTCAGCACTCACTCACATCTGCGACACCACAAACATCAACGGCGCTCCCAGACCGCGGCGAAGAACCCGTCGGTCGCGTGCCGGTTCGGCCAGAGACGCACGAAACCGTTGGTGACGAGTTCGGCCGGCGTGCCGGCGTGCGCCTTCTCGAGCGCGGCGGTCGCGTCCAGCGGCGTGAACTCACGGGCGTGCGATTCGGTGAAGGCCTGCGCGATGCCTTCGTTCTCGGCCTCCAGCAGGCTGCAGGTCGCGTAGACGAGCCGGCCACCGGATTTCAGCAACCGGGCCGCACTGTCGAGGATGGCGGTCTGCTTGACCCGCAGTTCCTCGACCGATTCCGGCGACTGGCGCCATTTCAGGTCGGGATTGCGGCGCAACGTGCCCAGCCCGGAGCACGGTGCGTCGACCAGCACGCGATCGATCTTGCCGGCCAGCCGCTTGATGCGGTCGTCGCGCTCGTGCGTGATCTGCACCGGGTACACGTTCGACAGCCCGCTGCGCGCGAGCCGCGGCTTCAGCGCCGCCAGCCGGTGGCCGGAGGTGTCGAAGGCGTAGAGCCGCCCGGTGTTGCGCATCGACGCGCCGAGCGCCAGCGTCTTGCCGCCCGCCCCCGCGCAGAAATCCACCACCATCTCRCCGCGCTTGGCATCGGTGATCAGCGCCAGCAGCTGGCTGCCCTCGTCCTGCACCTCCACGTCGCCCGCGGTGAAGACATCGAGCTTGTTCACCGCCGGCTTGCCCTGGACCCGCAGGCCCCAGGGCGAGAACGGCGTCGGCTGCGCGTCGATGCCCTTGGCGGCCAGCGCGGCCTGCACGTCCTCGCGCTTGGCCTTGAAGGTGTTGACGCGCAGGTCCAGCGGCGCACCCTCGTTGAGGCTGTTCACCAGCGGCCAGAACTCCTCGCCGAGCGAGGCCTGCAGCCGATCGGCGAGCCATTCGGGCAGGTTGTGGCGCAGCTTGTCGGGCAGCGCCGCGGCGTCCACCGCCTGCACCTTGGGCAGCCAGTGCTGCTCGAAATCGTTCATCGCGGCACGCAGAAAGCCTTCGTTGCCCTGCCAGCCGAGCAGCGCCAGCCGGCGCTCCATCTCGCCCTTGCCCGACTGGGCCAGGTGCTGGAACAGCAGCCGCTTTCGCAGCACGGTGTAGGTGGTCTCGGCCAGCGTGTGGCGCTCGCGGGCACCGAGCGCGCGGTGCTCCTTGAAGAAGGCCGACACGACGCTGTCGGCGGGGGTGTCGAATCGCAGCACGCGGTGCAACAGTTCAGTGGCGAGTTCGAGCAGGGCGTTGGGATGCATCCCGCGATTATCCTTGCCCCATGACCGAACCCGACCTGCCACCCCTTCCCACGCTCCCGCACGGCCTCTACCGCCACTACAAGGGCGGCGAGTACGAGGTGGTCGGCGTCGCGCGCCACAGCGAGTCGCTGGAGCCGATGGTGGTGTACCGCCCGCTCTACAACGACACCGGCTGGTGGGTGCGGCCGTTCGCGATGTTCGTCGAGACGGTCGAGATCGACGGCGTCGTGCGCCCGCGCTTCGAGCCGCTGCCCGCGCGATGAGGGCGCTGATCCAGCAGCTGCGCGCCCGGCCGCACCTGGTGATATCGGCCGGCACCGGCGCCTTGGTCGCGGCGCTGGCGCCGCTGCCCAGCCATTCGCCGCCCTACCTGCTGCTCGGCTGGAATGTCGCCGTGTGGCTGTACCTCGCGCAGGCGTTCTGGGTGATGTCGCGCGCCGACCACCATCACCTGCGCCGCGCCGCGGTCGCGCAGGCCGAGGGGCATGGCGCGGTGCTGGTCACCGTCATTGCGGCGGCCATCGCGAGCTTCGCGGCGATCGGCGTCGAGCTGTCGAGCGCCAAGGGCGCCACACCGCTGCAAGCCTTGCCGCATATCGCGTTCGCACTCGTCACGGTGATCGGCGCCTGGCTGCTGCTGCCCACGCTGTTCGCGCTGAGCTATGCCAGCGCCTATTTCGCCAACGATGCCGGGCCGGCCGAATGCGGACTGGTGTTCCCCGGCGACCCGAAAGCTCCGCGCCACTACTGGGATTTTCTGTATTTCTCGTTCACGATCGCGGTCGCCTCGCAGACCTCCGACGTCGTGATCACACGCAGCGCGATGCGCCGCACGGTGCTGATTCAATCGCTGCTGTCGTTCGCGTTCAACACGGCGATCCTCGCGCTGATGATCAACATCGCTGCGAGCCTGATCTGAGCCTGCGTCTCTAGAGCAGCTGCGATTCGCCCGCCGTGTGCGTGACGACATCGCCGTCGATCCGCAGCTGATCCTGCACCAGCCAGCGCACCGCGCGCGGGTACATCACATGCTCGCGCGCCAGCACGCGGGCCGACAGGCTCGCCTCGGTGTCGCCCGGCAGCACCGGCACGGCGGCCTGCGCGATGATCGGCCCGTGGTCCAGCGCCGGCGTCACGAAATGCACCGTCGCGCCGGCCAGCTTGCAGCCCGATTCGATCGCCCGCCGGTGCGTGTGCAGCCCCGGAAACGCCGGCAGCAGCGACGGGTGCACGTTGACCATGCGGCCGGCGAAACGCTGCACGAAACCGTCGGTCAGGATGCGCATGAAGCCGGCCAGCACCAGCACGTCGGGCTCGTGGCCTTCGATCACCGAGGCCAGCTCGGCATCGAAGGCCTCGCGATCGTCGAAGCGCTTGTGATCGACCGCCACCGCGGCAATGCCACGCTCGCGCGCGAACGCGAGCCCCGCGGCATCGGGCCGGTTGCTGATCACCGCCGCGACCCGCGCCGGCCAGCCTTCGGCGGCGCAGGCCTGCACGATGGCCTCCATGTTGGAGCCGCGGCCGGAGATCAGGATCACGATGCGCTTCATCGGCCGGCAGTGTAGTGCCCACCTACAATGCGCCCCACCATGACGCAACGCGTGCTCACCGGCATCACCACGACCGGCACTCCCCACCTCGGCAACTACGTCGGCGCGATCCGCCCGGCCATCGCGGCCAGCCGCGAACCCGGCGTCGAGAGCTTCTTCTTCCTCGCGGATTACCACGCGCTGATCAAGTGCGACGAGCCCGACCGCATCGAGCGCTCGCGCCTGGAGATCGCCGCCACCTGGCTGGCCGCCGGGCTCGACCCGGAGCGCGTCACCTTCTACCGCCAGAGCGACATCCCCGAGACGCCCGAGCTCACCTGGCTGCTCACCTGCGTGACAGCCAAGGGCCAGATGAACCGCGCCCACGCCTACAAGGCCGCGACCGACGCCAACGAGGCACAGGGCAGGGACGCCGACGACGGCATCACGATGGGCCTGTTCAGCTACCCGATCCTGATGGCGGCCGACATCCTGCTGTTCAATGCGCACCGCGTGCCGGTCGGGCGCGACCAGGTGCAGCACATCGAGATGGCGCGCGATGTCGCGCAGCGCTTCAACCACCTGTTCGGCAAGGAACGCGAGCTGTTCGTGCTGCCGCAGGCGCAGATCGACGAAGCCGTCGCGATGCTGCCCGGCCTCGACGGTCGCAAGATGTCGAAGAGCTACGACAACGCGATCCCGCTGTTCGAAGGCGGCCCGAAGGCGCTGAAGGAGGCGATCGCGCTGATCGTCACCGACTCGAAGCTGCCCGGCGAGCCGAAGGACCCCGACAACTCGCACCTCGTGACGATCCACGACGCCTTCGCCACCCCCGAGCAGCGCACCGCCTTCCGCGCCGAACTGCGCGACGGCCTGGGCTGGGGCGAGGCCAAGCAGCGGCTGGTCGAGCGCATCGAAGCCCACGTGGGGCCGATGCGCGCGCACTACGCCGACCTGATGGCGCACCCGGAGCGCATCGAAGAAGCGCTGCTGGTCGGCGCCCGCAAGGCGCGCGCGGTCGCGACGCCGTTCCTGCAGGAGCTGCGCGGCGCGGTCGGGTTGCGCTCGATGAAGGCCGTGGCACCGACCCGCGTCATCAATGCCGACACCAGCACTGCCTCGAAACTGCCCGTCTTCAAGCAATACCGCGAAGCCGACGGCCTGTTCTATTTCAAGCTCACCGCATCCGACAACCTCGTGCTGCTGCAAAGCCGCAGCTTCACCGAAGGCCGCGAGGCCGGCGCCTGGGTCAAGCGGCTGAAGACCGAAGGCGCGGCCGCACTGCCTGATGCACCGGTCGAGCTGGGTGCCGAGCGCAGCGTGGTCGAGCAGGCGCTCGCTGCGTTGGCCGCAGCGCAGGAATAACCCGCGCTGCGGGGGTCTTCGCCCCGCGCTATGCTCTGCCCCCCGCAGGGTTCCCGCATGGCCGCCATCCACATCACCGACATCGAATCCGCCATCAACTGGTGGCGTGATCGCAGCCCCTCGCCGGACGGCATCACCGCCTGCCCGCAGGTGCTGGCGCTGGCCGAGGTGTATGCGCTGCTCGTCTACTACCACGAGAGCGAGTGCGACGAGGCGTCGATGCCGGCCAAGGCGCGCGATGCCTGGCTGCAGTGGTACGCCAGCACGCCCGATGCGCCGTGCATCGCGATCTGCTCGACGAGCCAGGGCGACGACATCTGCAAGGGCTGCGGCCGCACCTTCGACGAGGTGCAGCTGTGGACCGAGATGTCGCCGTCCGAGAAGCGCATCACCTGGCGGCGCATCACGATGGAAGGCACCGCCTGGCGCTTCAACCGCTACGCCGAACGCGCGCAGACCACCTCTTCCGGCGAAAGCCCCGCCGCGTGACGGCAGGCCTCGTCGACAGCGCGCGCCGCATCGCGCGCCTGGCCTGGCCGGTGTTCATCGGCCAGCTCGCGGTGCTCGCGTTCAGCACCGCCGACACGGTGATGGTGGCGCGCCACACCGCGCTCGACCTGGCGGCGCTCGCGATCGGCGGTGCCACCTACATCACGATCTTCGTCGGCCTGATGGGTGTCGTGCTCGCGATCGGGCCGATCGCCGGCCAGCTGTTCGGCGCGCGCGACCTGCCCGCCGCGGGCCGGCAGTTCCAGCAATCGGTGTGGCTGGCGCTGCTGCTGTCGGTGCCCGGTTGCGCGCTGCTGCTGATGCCGCAGCCCTTCCTCGCGCTCGCGCAGGCCTCGCCCGAGGTGGCCGAGCGCGTGCGCGGCTACCTGGGCGCGCTCGCGTTCGCGCTGCCGCCCGCGCTGGTGTTCACCGCGTTCCGCGGCTTCAACACCGCGGTGTCGCGCCCGACCACCGTGATGCTGCTGCAACTGGGCGCGCTGGCGCTGAAGCTGCCGCTGAACGCCGCGCTGATCTTCGGCGGCACGCTCGGCCCGCTGCAGATCCCCGCGCTCGGCGCCGCCGGCTGCGGCGTCGCGACGGCCCTCGTGATGTGGCTGCAGCTCGCACTCGCCTGGCAGGTGCTGCGGCGCGACAGCTTCTACGCCGCGTTCGGCCTGCGCGGCCATCCGTTCCCGAAGCCCGACCGCGCCAGCATCGTCGCGCTGCTGCGCCTGGGCGTACCGATGGGCGGCTCRATCCTGATCGAGGTGACCGGCTTCACGTTCATGGCGTTCTTCATCTCGCGCATCGGCAGCACCGCGGTGGCCGGGCACCAGCTCGCGGCCAACCTGGTCTCTCTGATGTTCATGCTGCCGCTGGCGCTGGCCAACGCGAGCGGCACGCTGGTGGCGCAAAGCATCGGCGCGCACGACGCGGCCGACGCGCGGCGCATCGGCTGGCACGGGCTGCTGATCGGCGTCTCGCTGTCGGCCGTGCTGGGTGCGGCGGTGTACCTCTCGCGCGAAGCCGTGCTCGGCGCCTACACCAGCAACGCGACCATCATTGCCGCCGCGATGCCGCTGCTGGCCTGGGTCGCGGTGTTCCACATCGCCGATTCGGTGCAGACGATCGCGTCGTTCGTGCTGCGCGCCTACCGGCTCGCGACGGTGCCGATGCTGATCTACGCGTTCGCGATCTGGGGCATCGGGCTCGGCGGCGGCTATGCGGTGGCCTTCGACACCACCGGCCACACGCCGGCCGCGCTGCATGGCGCGCTGGGCTTCTGGTCGGCCTGCACCGCCGGGCTGGTGGCGGCCGCCGTGGGCCTGAGCGGCTTCCTCGTCTGGCTGTGGCGCCAGAAAACGGTCGCTTGAGAACAGCGGCCTGATCGGTCAGGCCAGCGGCAGGTTCAGCTCGAAGCAGCTGCCGCCACCGGCGCGCGATTCGCAGCGCACGCTGCCGCCATGCCGCTCGGCGATCTGCTTGACGAGGCTCAGCCCCAGCCCCACCCCGCCCGCCTGCTCGGCATGGCCGGGCAGCCGGTAGAACGGCTCGAAGATCCGCTCGCGCAGCGTCTCGGGCACGCCCGGGCCGCGGTCGCAGACCTGCACCAGCGCACGGCCGGCACCGTTGCGCACCTCGATCGTGATGTCGGCACCGCCATAGCGGCGGGCGTTCTCGAGCAGGTTGCGCAGCGCACGGCGGATCAGCCGCTCGTCGCCCTGCACGGTGGCGGTGTTGCCGTCGGCATCGGCGCCGACGCGCGAGCCTTCTTCGGCGGCCAGCGCCAGCAGCTCGACCGGCTCATGGCGGTCGACGTGCTGCAGCGCATCGAGGCGGCTCGCGAGCAGCACCTCTTCGACCAGCGCATCGAGCTCGCCGACGTTGGTGTCAATCTCGCGGCGCAGGCGCTGGCGCTGCTCGGGCGTCGCGTCTTCCATCATCGACACCGCCATGCGCAAGCGCGCGAGCGGCGAGCGCAGCTCATGGCTGGCATTCGCGAGCAGCGATTGGTGCGAGCGCACCAGCGCCTCGACGCGCTCGGCCGCGAGGTTGAAGCTGGCCGCCACCGCAGCCACCTCGTCGCGCCCGGAGACTTCCACGCGGTGATGCAACTCGCCCGCACCGAACTGCTCGACACCACGCTTGAGCGCCTGCAGCCGCCGCGTGAGCCGCCGCACCACCGGCCATGCGCCGGCGGCCACCGCGACGAACAGCAGCACCAGCACGACGATCGTGCCGACGCCGCGCTGCCAGCTGGGCGGCACGAACGGCAGGTTGGGCGGCATCGGCCCGAACTCGGGGCGGCCATCGGGCGGCGGACGCCGCAGGCCCGGCCGCAGCACCCACAGCGTGCGGCCGTCTTCGAGGTGGATCTGGAAGCTGCGCGTCTGGCCTTCGCCCTGGCGCAGCACGAATGAATCGGAGGCCGAGATGCGATCGCCGCTCGGGTCGTCGAGCGCGAGCGGCAGGCGCAGCCGCTGCGACCAATCGCGCAGCGCCTGGGCCTGGTCCTCGTGCGGCGACTCGGCACCGGGCAGCGAGCGCTGGATCAGGTCGCCCCAGGCGGCCATGCGCTCGGACAACACGTTGTCGGCGCGCATGCGCTCGTCTTCCATGTGGCGCTGGAACAGCCAGGCCGAGCCGGAGGCGAACAGCAGCAGCACCGCCACGACGGTGAGGTAGATCCGCAGCGTCAGCGTGCGCATCGCGGTCTCAACGCCCGGTGATCATCAGTCGGCACCCTCCGCGTCCTGCTTCTTCGCGAACACGTAGCCGGCGCCGCGCACCGTCAGCACGCGGCGCGGGTTCTTCGGGTCGTCCTCGATCACCGCGCGGATGCGCGAGATGTGCACGTCGATCGAGCGGTCGAAGGCTTCGAGCGGATGGCCCTTCAGCAGGTCCATGATCTGGTCGCGCGACAGCACGCGGCCGGAGCTTTGCGCCAGCACGACCAGCAGGTCGAACTGGTGGCTGGTGAGGTCGCAGGCCACGCCGTTCAGGCGGGCGACGCGCTCGCCGAGATCGATCTCGAGGCGGCCGAAACGCAGCACCTCGTCGGGCGCCGTGGGTGGTGTCGCACGGCGCAGCAGCGCCTTCACGCGCGCGAGCAGCTCGCGCGGCTCGAAGGGTTTGGGCAGGTAGTCGTCGGCGCCGAGCTCGAGGCCGACGA
>NZ_JBFUGN010000063.1:0-14167 GCF_056402895.1 Rhizobacter sp. P3_B12
GGCGCAGGCGGCCAGGCCCGCGAGGGCGGCCAGCGCGAACGCGCTGCGGATCGGTGTCGTCATTTCCTGTCCTCCTTCTTCAGGGCGCGGCGATGCGCTTCGGCATCGACCATCGCCAACGCATACATGACCAGGCGCTCGGACCACAGGTCGAGCGCGCGGGGCTGGCTGTTCAGGCGCGGCGCCAGCGCATCGGTGACGTCCTGCGCGATCTGCAGGTGCACGCCCAACGCCGCGATGCAGATCGCCAGCCGGTGCAGTTCGTCGTCGGCGCGCCGCAGCCCGAGGTGGCGCACCAGCAGCGCGACCAGCGCCTCGTGGCGCGGCTTGATGCCGTTGACGATCTCGTCCTGCCACACGCCGGTGGGCTCCAGCATCTCGCGCACGTGCAGGCGCATGCACTGCTGCGTCATGTCGCCGTGCTGCAGCGGCTCGAGGAAGCCGGCGTACAGGCCGTGCAGCGCCTCGGGCAGCGTCATCGCCGGGTCGGCGTAGCGGGCGATGTCGTCGGCCGGCGTGCTCAGCGGGCCGGCGAACACCGCGCGGTACAGCCCGGCCTTGTCGCCGAAGTAGTAGCTGATGGCGGCGATGTTGACCTGCGCCGCCTCGGCGATCTCGCGCGTGGAGGTCTTGTTGTAGCCGTGCTCCGCGAACAGCCGCAGCCCCGCCAGCAGCAGGCGCATGCGCGACTGCTCGCCGTCGCTGCGCGGCGCGCGCGGGCTGTCTCGGGTGGTTTCGCGGGGGTGGGCCGACATGGCCGGGCACTGTATCCTAAATAAATCAATCGATTGATTTAGTCTTCAGGGGCCCGGCCGCCGGTTCATTGCAGCGGCAGGCTCGCCTGGCGCGGCTCGGGCGGCGGGAATGCATCGGGCCGCAGGCGGCGCGGCACGCCGGCGCTGCGGCGCATCAGCACCGCATGCGGCACGTAGCCGCGCGAATCGATGTCCCAGCCGTCGGTGGCCTGCTCGTCGCTGACGCATTCGATGCGCACCGTGCCGAGCTGCCGGGCGCTGGCGCGCTGCACCAGCGCCTCGCACTGCGCGGCGGTCAGCTGGCGCGCGAAGATCGTCCAGCGCTGCTGCACCAGCGGGTGGCGCCAGGCGTCTTCGATGGCCCAGCGCAGCGCCTGCGGCGTGCTGTTGCGGCCGGCCTCGAGCACGCGCGGCAGCAGCGCATGGAAGAAGGTCTGGAACGCGCGCCGCAGCAGCTTGCCGGGCAGCATGTCCTCGAGGCGCGTCATGCGGTGGCTCCAGCCCGGCACGGTGAGCTGCTGGCTGATGAAGGCCTGCAGTGCCTGCACCGGGTTGAACAGGCGCAGCCGGTTCGGCGGCAGCACCAGCAGCGGCAGCGCGCTCGCCTCTTCATGCGTCAGCGGCTCGACGAAGCTGCACAACACCGCGACGCGCGACCACTGCTCAGCCGTCAGCCCGTTCAGCCCGCCGAGCGGGCCGCCTTCGATCAGCTTGACGAACTGCAGCGCATCGCGGTAGCCGTGCGCCGCCTTCGCGTGGTTGGCCTTGGTGCTCATCACCGCCAGGTTGCCGGCGGCATAGCCGGCGTCGCTGCGCACGCGGTCGATCGACGCGAGCGTCGAATCGGTGCCCTCGGCCGTGTCGGACGACAGCGCCAACCGGGTGACCGGGCAGTGGCTCACGTCGATCTGCTGCAGGTAGTGCGGCGTCACCTGCACCAGCTCGACGCTGCGGCCGCGCAGCCAGGCATGCAGGCGCAGCTGCAGCCACTTGCGCACGTGCGGCGTCGGCGGCAGCGTGCGCGGGCCGAAGGCGGCCTGGCCGGACAACCAGCCATGGCGCAGCGGCGACGGCTCGTTGGCATACGGTGCCGGCGGCGTGACGGCGTAGTGGGCGAAGTCCCAGCCCAGCTCGAAGCCGATGTGTTCGTGCGCGGTCAGGCTGTTCGGCAGCACCTGGCTCGGCTGCGCGGGGGTCGGCTGAGCGGGGGTCGGCATGGCGAGGGTCATCGTTCGGCTCCGTGGTGGTCCGCTGCGTGGGGCAGCGATGGAGCGAAGTATTTCGGCCAGGTAGCTCACCAGGTGAGCCACTGGGTCGCATGGCCCGGAAAATAAATCCAGGTATGCTCGCGCGGCTGGCTCATCTGGTGAGCTACCCATCTGATAGCCCCCCATGGACCGCACCGAGCGCTTCTACAAGATCGAACTGCTGCTGCGCAGCCGCGGTTGCGTCAGCTTCGACGCCCTGCGCGACGAGCTGGTCATCTCGCCCGCCACGCTGAAGCGCGACCTGCAGTACCTGCGCGACCGCCTGAGCGCGCCGATCGTCTATGACCGCCTGGAGAACGGCTACCGCTTCGAGCACGGCGCAGACCATGCGCTGCCCGGCACCCGCCACGAGCTGCCGGGCGTCTGGTTCAGCGAGAAGGAGATCCACGCGCTGCTGACGATGCACCAGCTGATGGCCGGGCTGGACGACGACGGCGTGCTGTCGCGCCACCTGCAGCCGATGGTCGACAAGCTGCAGGGCATGCTCGGCGCCGACGAGAGCGAGGCGCGCGAGCTGATGCGGCGCGTGAAGATGATCGCCACCGCGCGCCGCCGCACGCCGAGCCGCCATTTCGAGCTGCTGGGCAGCGCGCTGGTGCAGCGCAAGCGCATCTGGCTGCGCTACTTCAAGCGCACCGACCGCAGCACCAGCGAGCGCGAGGTCTCGCCGCAGCGGCTGGTGAACTACCGCAACACCTGGTACCTCGACGCCTGGTGCCATGCGAGCGACGGCCTGCGCCGCTTCGCACTCGACGCGGTGCAGGAGGCGCGGCCGCTCGACAGCCGCGCCCGCCACGTCGCGGTGAAGGACCTCGAGGCGGCGCTCGATGCCGGCTACGGCATCTACAGCGGCGCCGGCAGCGCGCTGAAGTGGGCGACGCTGGTGTTCCAGGCCGATGCGGCGCAATGGGTGGCCAACGAGGAATGGCACCCGCAGCAGAAGGCGCGCTGGCTGGACGACGGCCGCTACGAGCTGCAGGTGCCGTACAGCGACCCGACCGAGCTGACGATGGACATCCTGCGCCACGGCGACAGCGTCGTCGTGACAGGCGACAAGGCGCTCGCGGCGGTGATCGCGGCGCGGCTCGCGAAGGCGGCGGCCCGCTATTCGTAGCCCGGATGCCAATCCGGGTTGACCTCGGCAGCCGCTCCCCGGATTGGTATCCGGGCTACAGCAACGAGAGCTGGAAAGTATTCCGCCCCGCCGTCTTCGCCGCATAGAGCGCCCCGTCCGCCCGCGCCAGCAGCGCCGCCGGATCGAGGTTGCCGTGGCGGTGGAACGCGACGCCGATGCTCGTCGTCACCAGCAGCACCTGCCCGTCGACCTCGAACGGCCGGTTCATCTGCGCGACGATCTTCTGCGCCACCGCGGTCGGCTCCACGTCGGTGCCCAGGCCCTCGAGCACGATGACGAACTCGTCACCGGCCAGTCGCGCGACGGTGTCGGTCGCCCGCACGCTGCCGCGCAGCCGGTCGCCGAACTCCTTCAGCACGCGGTCGCCGGTGCCGTGGCCGAAGCGGTCGTTGATGTCCTTGAAGCGGTCGACGTCGAGGAACATCAGCGCCAGCAGGTCGCCGCTGCGCTCGGCACGCGCCAGCGCCTCGTGCAGCCGCTCGTTCAGCGCATGGCGGTTCGGCAGGCCGGTCAGCGCGTCGACGCGGGCCAGCGCCGCCAGCTGCCGCTCCACCGCCTTCTGCGCCGACACGTCGCTGCTCAGCGCATACAGCCCGCGGATGCTGCCGTCGCGCGCCGGGTCGGGGATGTAGACGTTGTGCAGGCAGCGCATCTCGCCGTTCACCGGCGTCTCCACGTCGAACTCGACGCGCTCGCCGGCCAGCGCCCGCTCCACCGCCGCGCGCCGCGCCTCGTACATCGCCGGGCCGAGCACCTCGGCCATCGGCCGGCCGACCTGGGCCGCCGGGTCGAGGTGCAGCCAGGTCTGGAAGGTCGCGTTGCAGAACTGGAAGCACTGCGCGGTGTCGATGTAGGCCACCAGCGCCGGCAGGTTGTCGGTGACCTCGCGCAGCCGCCGGTCGGCGATGTGGCGCTTGCGCTCGCTGCGCCGCAGCCTCTGCACCAGCACGCTCAGCCCGCCGAACGCGAGCAGCAGCACGAACGTCACCGCCGCCAGGGTGCCGAGTTCCGCGCAGCGGCGCGCTTCATGCCCGGCCATCACCTCGGACACCGCCAGCCCGGTGACCACGACGAACGGCCGGTCGGCCAGTCGCTTGTATGCCAGCAGGCGAGGCACGCCGTCGAGCCGGCTCGCTCCGCTGTACGTCCCCTCGGGGGACTGTTGCAGCGCGGCCAGCAGCGTGCTGCTGCCGGCCGCGTCGCCGTACCACAGCCGGTCGCCGGAGCGACGCGCACGCACCGTCCGGTCGAGCCCGAGAAAGGTGATGAGACCGAGCCGGCCGTGCTGCTGCTCGTCGTAGAAGCGCGTGAAGTACGACGGATCGGCCGACACCACGACGATGCCGGCAAAGTCGCCCTGCCGGGTCTGCAGGCGCCGGCTCAGCTGGATCGTCCAGGGGGAGCCGGTCCCGCCGCCCTGCGGCTTGCCGATGTGCAGCCCGGCTTCGCGGCCCTCGGCGTGCACCTGGAAGTCCTCGCGCCCGGCCAGGCTCGTCCCGACGCCCTCGCCGGTCGACGCGATCACCTCGCCGCGCGCGTCCGTCAGGTACAGCGCGAGCAGGCCGGGCTGGCGGGCCAGTCCCTGGCTCAGCAGGCCGGGCAGGTCGACATCGCGCCCGCGCTGCTCGACGTTGTAGGCCACGAAGGCGCTGACCTGGTCGACGTGGGTCAGCGCACGCTCGGTGTATCCCTCGAAGGCCCGGTTCAGGCTGCGCGCCTTGGCATACGAATCGGCGACCACCCGGCCGCGTTCGGTCTCCAGGCTGTGCAGCACGTAGGCCCACATGAAAACGATCACCAGCAATCCCAACGCCGGCAGGACCCAGCCGATCCAGGCCAGGCTGCGGCGTCGAAAACGGGCCTGCGCCGTGAGCATGTTCAACGATTCTCGGTGGGGTTGTGTCGTCCTCCCCGGGGCGAGCCGATCGAGCGGCCACGCCCACGATAAGCCCAAACGGCCTTGGCGCAACAGCGGGCTTTTCCTTCAATCACGGGGGGTGTCGGCACCCCGCCGCTACCATCGCCGCGTCAGCGACACGAAAGGAATTCGATGAAGGCAACCTGGAACGGCGTGACCATCGCCGAGAGCGACGACACGGTCGTCGTCGAGGGTAACCACTACTTCCCCGAGAGCAGCCTGAAGCGCGAGTACGTCAGCTTCAGCAACCACCGCACCAGCTGCCCGTGGAAGGGGCAGGCGCACTACTACAGCCTGCTGGTGAACGGCGAGGCGAACCCGGATGCGGTCTGGTATTACCCGGAACCGAGCGAGGCCGCCGCGCAGATCAAGGGCCGGGTCGCGTTCTGGAAAGGCGTGCAGGTCGAGCGTTGATGGGCCGAGCCCATAAGCCCGGCTGATGGGCTGAGGGCAAGAACCGATGCCCGGCCAGGCACGAAGCTGGCTAGCATCCCGGCACCGCAACCGCAGTCCGAGGATGACCCCATGTCGCAGAAATCCGTTCGTGCACTTTCGCTGCTGGCCCTGTCGATGTCATGTGGCTTGCCGCTGCTCGCGCAGGCCGAGACCACGCTCGAGAAGGTCAAGCAGAGCGGCGTGATCGGCGTCGCGTACCGCGAATCGTCGATCCCGTTCTCGTACCTCGATGACAAGGCGCAGCCGGTCGGCTTCGGCTTCGACATCTGCAACAAGGTGGTCGAGGCGGTGAAGAAATCCACCGGCCGCGCCGACCTGAAGGTGCAGCTGCAGTCCGTCACCTCGGCCAACCGCATCCCGCTGCTGCAGAACGGCACGATCGACATCGAGTGCGGCTCCACCACCAACAACAGCGAGCGCGGCAAGCAGGTCGCCTTCGCGACCAACTACTTCTACACCGGCACCCGCTTCCTCGTGAAGGCCGGCACGCCGGTGAAATCGCTCGCCGACCTGGCCGGCAAGCCCGTCGTGTCGACCAGCGGCACCACCAACTACAAGATCCTGCGCAACCTCAACGAGGAGAAGAAGCTCGGCATCGACCTGCTCGGCGCGAAGGACCACGCCGAATCGGCGCTGATGGTGCAGACCGGCCGCGCGGTCGCGTTCGGCATGGACGACATCCTGCTGTACGGCCTGAAGGCGAGTGCTGCCAACCCGGCCGAGCTGGCGGTGGTGGGCGAGGCGATCCAGGTCGAGCCGTACGCCATCATGGTGCGGCGCGAGGATCCGGCCTTCAAGAAGCTGGTCGACGACACCATCGCCGGGCTGATCCAGAGCGGCGAGTTCGAGGTGCTCTACAAGAAGTGGTTCCAGTCGCCGATCCCGCCGAAGGGCATCAACCTGCAGGCGCCGATGAGCCAGGAGCTGCGCGACAACCTGAAGGCGCTGAGCGACAAGCCGGCCACCTGAGCCGTCTCCACCAGGACTTCGCGATGAACGACGCAGCGCGCCCGCCGCGCAGCGCGGGGTTGGTCGGCGTGCTGGGCGGCATGGGGCCGCTCGCGACGCTCGACTTCCTGCACAAGGTGCTGGCCGCGACGCCGGCCCGCCGCGACCAGGACCATGTGCCGATGATGGTCAGCAGCATTCCGCAGGTGCCCGACCGCACTGCGGCCTTTCGCGGCGACGGCGAGTCGCCCCTGCCCGCGCTGCTGGCCTGCGGAGAGCGGCTGGCGGCGGCCGGCGTCGGGCTGCTGGTGCTGCCGTGCAACACCGCGCACCTGTGGTTCGACGACCTGCAGGCGGCGCTCGGCCTGCCGATGCTGCACCTGGCCGATGCGGCGCTGGCCGAGGCGGCCCGCCGCGCGCCCGGCGCCCGCCTCGGGCTGCTCGCCACCGACGCGACGCTGGCCTCGGGCCTGTACCTGAACCGGCCGCAACCGCGTGCGCTGCAGTGGGTGCTGCCGACCGCGGTCGAGATGGTCGAGCAGGTGATGCCGGGCATCGCCGCGGTGAAGGCCGGTGAGCTGGCGCGCGGCCGCGACGCGCTGATGCGGGCCGCGCAGGCGCTGCGCCGGCGCGGCGCCGACGCGCTGGTGCTCGGCTGCACCGAACTGCCGCTGGTGCTCGACGAAGCGGGCCTCGGCCTGCCGGTGATCGATGCCACCGATGCGCTGGCGCGCGCCGTCGTTGCGTGGTCGCTCGCGCAGCGCGAAGCCGCCGGCGCCGTCCCGGCATGAAACACGTCTGCGTGATCGGCGCCGGCGTGGTCGGCAGTGCGACCGCGATGGCGCTCGCGCGCGAGGGCTTCCAGGTGACGCTGGTCGATGCCGCCGACCGCCCCGGCCAGGGCGCCAGCCGCGCCAACGGTGCCCAGCTCAGCTACAGCTATGTGGAGCCGCTCGCGACGCCCGCCGCGCTGCGGCAGTTGCCGGGCTGGCTGCTGTCGCGCGACAGCCCGTTGTCGTGGCAGCCGCGCTGGCAGCTGTCGCACTGGCGCTGGCTGGCCGCCTTCATCCGCGCCTGCACGCAGGCCCGCGTGCAGCAGACCACCGAGGCGCTGCTGCGGCTGTCGTTCCTGAGCCGCGACGTGCTGGCGCGCTGGCAACGCGAAGCGCCGGCTGAGCAGCCGCTCGGCGTGCAGGTGCGACAGGCCGGCAAGCTGGTGATCCACCGCGATGCCGGCAATCGCGACGCGGCGCAGCGGCAGGTCGCGTGGCAGGCCCGGTTCGGCAGCCGTCAGCAGGTGCTCGATGCCGAGGCGTGCCGGCGGCAGGAGCCGGCGCTCGCGCACGACCGCGCGCCGATCGCCTTCGGCATCTGGACGCCCGACGAGGCCGTCACCGATGCGCAGCAGCTGAGCCACGCGCTGGCCACGGCCAGCGGTGCGCGCTGGCGCATGGACACGCGCGTCGCCGGCTTCGTGCAGCGCGATGGCCGCGTGCACGCGCTGCGCTGCATCGATGCCGGCCGACCCGATCGCGAGCGCGAGATCGAGGCCGATGCCTTCGTCGTGTCGGCCGGCCCCGGTGCCGCCGCGCTGCTGCAGCCGCTCGGCGTGCAGCTGCCGATCGAGCCGATCAAGGGCTACAGCATCAGCCTGCAGGTCGCGAACGCCGCGCGGGCCCCGCAGGTCAGCGTGACCGATGCGGCGCGCAAGCTGGTCTACGCGCGGCTGGGCGAGCGGGTGCGCATCGCGGGCTTCGCCGAGCTGCGCGGCGCCGATCTGCGCATCGACCCGCGCCGCATCCAGGCGATGCTGCAGGCCGCCACCGACACCTTCCCCGGCGCGTTCCAGACCGGCGACCCCGAGCCCTGGGCCGGCCTGCGCCCGTCGACACCGAGTTCGCGCCCGCTGATCGGCCCGACGCGCCTCGGCGGGCTGTGGCTGAACACCGGCCATGGCGCACTCGGCCTGACGCTCGCGTGCGGCAGCGCCTGGCTGCTGTCGCAGCTGATGYAGGGCCGCACGCCCTCGATCGACGCCGCGCCCTTCAGGCCGCCGGGCTGACGACGCGGCGGAACGCGTCGATCAGGTCGTCGACCGGCTGCGGCGAGCGCTCGCCCTGCGGCAGCAGCGCGCTGATGACGACCGGCACCTCGGGCACCAGCGTGCGCACCTGCAGCGTGTCGTCGGCCGCCGCGGCGGTGAACGAATCGATCAGCGCCGGCCCGAAGCCCTGGGCCGCGAGCGTCATCGCGATGTGGTGCGTCTGCACGGTGATGCCGCCTTCGGGCGCGAGGCCTTCGCGGGCGCACTGCTCGGCGAGCATCGCGCCGATCGGGTCGCGCTCGTCGATGCGGATGAAGCTGCTGCGCAGCACCTCGGCCAGCTCGACGGTGCTGCGCCGGTCGCCGCTGCGCGCCGCCGACACGCACACCATGCGCCCCTGCGCCACCGGCACCTGCTGCACGGCGGGATGCTGGCCGGGGCCGAACACGATGCCGACATCGCCCTCCTGCAGCGCGATGGCCTGCGCGATCTCCGGCGAGTGCAGCGTGCGGATCGCCACCGGCAGCGACGGATGGCGCTTGCGGAACAGCGCCAGCGCCTGCGGCAGCGCATGCACCGCGAGCGACGGCACCACCAGGATGCGCAGGGCCGCCTGCTGGCCGCCGCGCAGCGCACCGGCCAGGCGGCGCACCGATTCGAGCTGCGAGACCAGCCGCTGCACCTCGGGGTACAGCGCCTGCGCCTCGCGCGTGGGCACGAGCCGGTTGCGCTGGCGCGTGAAGAGCGCGTAGCCGAGTTGCAACTCGGCATGCTGCAGCGTCTGCGTGACGGCCGGCTGCGTGACGTGCAGCAGGCGCGCGGCCCCGCTGACGGTGCCGGTCAGCATGATGGCGTTGAAGACTTCGACGTGCTTGATGCGCATGGTGGATCCGGTGCGCGCAAGTATCGCGCCCGCGCCTGCGGTCGATTCGCATGCCAATTGCTGCACATGCATGCGGCTTGTGCATGGCGTCGTTGTCATCGGCTCGATGAGCTTGCGCTGGCCTTTTGCGTTCGTTCCAATGGGTTGAACCGCGTCGTCGAAGCAGTCCCCTTCAGAGTTGTGGCGACGCTCTCCCGCCAATCGCTCACCGGAATCCAACGATGAAGACGACGACCCGCGCAGGGGTCCTTGTTGTTGCGACCTGCCTGCTCATCACGCCTTGCCATGCAGAGCTTCCGCCACCGCCTGTTTCGCCGACGCCGGTGACGGCGTACGAATACGATGCCCAGGGCAACCGCACCAAGATCATTCGCGATCCGGGTGGCCTGAACCTGGAGACCAAGCTCAGCTACGACCCGCTGTAYCGGGTGAAGACCCACACCGATCCGAARCAGGGKGTSACGCAGTTCCWGCACGACGGACGYGATCGASCSACGCAGSTCACCGACCCGAGGGGCTTGGTCACGCRGTACCCGCGYGACGGCTTCGGCAACGCGACCCAGSTGATCAGYCCSGACACYGGCACGGCGAGTCAGACCTTCAATGAGATCGGCAACCTGACGACSCGCACCGACAGCCGCGGCGTGYTGGAGASGTACWCCTAYGACGGTGCCGACCGGCTGACGCAGCTGGTCTACAGCCAAACCGGCCAGCCCAGCTTGTCGGTCAGCTGGACCTACAGCCTGAAGGGACCGGACTACGCATACAGCGTCGGCCGGCTCAGCCGCACCGATCATCCCAATGGTTGGTCACGCTTCAAGTACGACCCACGCGGACGGGTCACCGAGACCGTGCAGTCCGTGAGCCCTGCCGCAGGCGCCAACAGCACCGCCATCGTCAGCACCACACGCTACGGCCACACGCTCGGCCGCCTGACCAGCATCACCTACCCGTCGGGCCGCAAGGTCGTGCGCAGCTACACGAGCCGCAACGTGACGGGGATCGGTCTGGCCCAGGACGCGAACGGCACGCCAACACCACTGCTCAGCGACATCAAGTGGGAGCCCTTCGGTCCAGTGACGAGCTGGAACTGGAACATGGCCGGGGGGACGACGCCGCACGAGCGCTTCTACGATCTCAGCGGCCGGGTCACACGCTACCGGCTGGGCAACGTCTTCCGCGACGTGACCTACGACGCGGTTGATCGCATCGTCAACTTCACGCACCTGAGTGCCAACGACGGCATCCCACAGCCGGCACTGGACCAGAGCTTCAACTATGACGAGAACGACCGGATCACGCAGGTGACGACGGTCGCGAGCAGCTGGTCGATCACCTACGACCCCAACGGCAACCGCACGGGCGTGAGCTTGAATGGCAGCCCGAGCGTCTACAACGTCGAGGCAGCGAGCAACCGGCTCACGAGCATCACGAACCCGGCACGCAACTTCGGCTATGACAACGCAGGGAACACGGTCACCGACAGCCCGAACTACACGGCGACTTATGGCCTGAGCGGATCGCTGGCGAGCATCACGAAGGCGGGCGTCACCGGCACCTACACCTACGACGCGGACAAGCGGCGCATCCGCAAGGTGACGAGCGCGGGATCCAGCAGCATGGTCATCTTCGTGTACGGGCTCAACGGTGAACTGCTCGGGGAATACGACCAGAGCGGAGCTGCCATCCGCGAATATGTGTGGCTGGACGACATCCCGGTGGCGATGTTCATGCCGGATCCGGCGAACCCGAGCGGCACACCGCTGGCCTTCTACATCCACGCCGATCACCTGAACACACCGCGGCTCGCCGTCGACCTGAACAACGCGACTCGCTGGCGGTGGCATGCCGAGCCGTTCGGGACGACCGCGCCCGAGGTCAATCCAAGTGGGCTGGGAGCCTTTACGCAGAACCTGCGCTTCCCTGGGCAATACGCGGATGCGGAGAGCGGCTTGTTCTACAACTACTTCCGAAACTACGACGGCGTCATCGGGCGATACAAGGAATCGGACCCCACCGGGCTGCACGGAGGGATGAACACCTATGCGTATGTCGATGGCAGACCCGCCGAATACATCGACCGCGACGGACAGATGGCACAGGCCCTGCCAATGATCATTCCGGTGGCGGTGATCGGCTGCATCCTTTCCCCCGGGTGCCGCGAACTTTTCAACCCTCGTCCAACAGGCCCCAGAAAACCCGATGACATGCCGGCGTCGACCCCGAATCTTGGGCCGAGTTGGCCGTCGTTCCCGCCATTCAATCCAACCAACACTCCTGATGCTGACAAGGAAACTCGCGAAAAATGCTTTGCGGCGTATGAGCAGCAAATTGAGGTGTGCAAGCTGACGAGCGCAACACCAAGAGCCCGCGAGGCCTGCTACGCACGCGTCGCCAATGAATATGGAGAATGCTTGAAGAAAGGTTGCCCATGATGGAAGAAGATTTCACAGTTGTCGTCGAGAGAACTCTCGTCTTGCACGATCACGAAACGGGGCAGAGAGGCGAGATTCGCTTGGCAATCGGCCAGCCCTACTGGACTGAGCCGGGAATCGAAGCCGCCTGCCCGGTCGCGATCCATGGCTATTTCGGCAGGCTGGCCGACATCCGCGGCATCGACCCGCTGAGCGCACTCACCTTGGCGATCAAATTTCTGGAAACGCTGCTCGAAGGGTTGCCAGAAACTCGGACCGTTCACTGGCCCAGCGGTGAACCCTATTTCTCGAACTCTTGAATTGAGATGACCGTTGACATACGCGTTGGCGACCATGCGCGACTGCTGGGCCTGCCAGATTGGCTGACGAACGATCTGCCTGAAAGCGAACAGGAAGAGTTGCGCGCGTTCATCGGTCAGTCTGCCGTTGTGAGCGACATAGATTCCCATGGCTACTTCTGGCTTGGCTTCGGCAGCACGACTCAGGTGGAGGATGCCACCCGCTACAGCGGACATTCCTTCTGCATTCCGCGTGAGTTCATCGAGCCCTTCACCCACGCCGCACCGAGCGCACCAGCATCAGATCGCCGATCTTGCGCATCGGCACCGTGAAGGTCTCGCGCCGCTCGGCGCCGGTGTTCTCGTCGAACACCAGCGTCACGCGGGCGGTGATCACCGGCTGCTGGCGCGTCGACTCGTCGAAGTGGTAGCCGCCCGGCCCGAAGTTGCCCCAGTAGTTGACGTACACGTGGTACACGCCCGGCATCGGCGCGGTCATCGAGAACATCTCCGGCCCCGCACCGTCGACGCTGTCGACATCGAGCCCGCCGCCGTTCGTGAGCACCGGGGCGGCGAAGAACGCATGCTGGCCGTCCGGCGTGATCACATGCAGGTCGAGTTCGGCCTGCGGGTCGTCCCAGGCCAGGATGATGCGCACCTTGGCGAGCGTCTTCAGCCGGTTCGCCTCGTAGAACTGCACGCGCTTGCGGCTGCGGCCCTCGGCGTCGCGGATCTCGATGCCGTTGGAGCCGGGGCCGAAGGCGTACGGCCGCGCGAAGCGGCCGTCGTCGCCGGTGTACAGCGGCATCGCATTGCCGTTGACCACCATCGTCGGCGTGCGGCGCGCGCTGCCGATCTGCTTCAGCCGGCCCTCGATCAGCGTGCGCTGGCGCTGGCCGCCGCGCTCGATCAGGTTGTTCGGGTAGGCGTAGCTGACCTGGCCGGGGTCGTCGGAGATGCCGCTGTAGGTCCAGCCGCCGGGCGGGTGCGTCATCGTCACGTCCGGGTCGGCGTGGGCCGTGCCCATGGCGGTGCCGAGTGCCGCGGCGGCCAGCCCCGCGAGCACCCCGCGCTTCATGGCACCAGGAACGAATGCACCAGCGTCAGCTCGCCCGGCTTGCGCATCGGCACGCGGAACACCTGCTGCTTCTCGCGCGGCGTGCCTTCGTCCTCGACGATCGCGACCTGCGCGGTGGTGATCACGTCACGCCGCTCGCCCGCCCCGTAGTAGTTGACGAACACGTGGTACGCGCCGCGCACCGGGCTGGGCGTCGCGAAGATCTCGGGGCCGAAGCCGGTCGTCACGTCGACATCGAGCGCGCCGCCGTTGCCGGCCACGCGCGCGCCGTAGAACACATGCTCGCCGTCGGGCGAGACGACGTGCAGGTCGAGGTCGGTGTTGTCGCTGTCCCAGCTCAGCACCACGCGCAGGCGCGTCGGCACGCGGCCGGCCTGCGCCTCGTAGAACTGCGTGCGCTTGACCGGCCCGCCGCCGGGGGCGCGCACCTCGACACCGTGGCTGCCACTGCCGAACGACCAGGGCCGCGCGAAGCTGCCGTCTTCATCCGTCGACAGCGGCATCGCGACGCCGTCGACCACCAGCCGCGCCGGCTGGCGCGCGCCGTCGGCAYGGGCCTTCGCGGCCGCGCCGATGTGCCCGCGGATCAGCGCGGTGGCCGAGCGGCCGTTCACGTTGACGCTGGCGGCCGGGTAGTGCACCTCCTGCACGAAGTCGCGCTGGCGCGGCGGCGCACTGCGCCAGCCGGAGGTCGGTGCATCGATCGCGGCCTGAGCCGCGGCGCCGGCAGCCGAGGCGGCCAGCATGAGAGGGAGGAGCAGCTTCATGAATCGGCCAATCGTTGAGCCAGTTGTTCGATGTAGGCCTCGTCCTGGCCGCGCGGGTGGTCGCGGAAGGCGAGGTGCAGGTATTCGTGGATCAGCGTCACGCGCCCTTCGCGGCTCAGCCACTCGCGCACGCGGATCTCCAGCCGCCGCTGGTCGGAGTGCGGCGTGCCCATCGCGAGCTGGCACACGCGCAGCTCGGGGC
>NZ_JBFUGN010000064.1:0-14031 GCF_056402895.1 Rhizobacter sp. P3_B12
GGTGCGAGGCGACCACGCGGTCGAGCCCGGTCACGCGGGCCACCTCGGCCAGCCGCGCCGGGTCGACCGTCGCGCGGCCGAGCATCACGTTCTCGCGCAGCGTGCCGTTGAACAGCCGCGGCTCCTGCGACACGAAACCGACCTTCGCGCGGAAGTCGGCCGGATCGATCTGCCGCAGGTCGATGCCGTCGGCCTCGACCATGCCCTCGGTCGGCTGGTACAGCCCCGCCAGCAGCCGCAGGATCGTCGACTTGCCGCTGCCGATGCGCCCGAGGATCACGACCCGCTCGCCCGGCTCGAATTTCAGGTTGATGCCCTTCAGCACCTTCGGCGCCGCCGCGTCGCCGCCGGTCGCCGGGTAGGCGAAGCTCAGGTCGTTCAGCGCCAGCTTGCCGGTGACGCGGTGGTTCGCGATGTAGCTCTTGCCGTGCTCGCGCTCCACCGGCAGCGCCATCATCTGGTCGAGCGCCACCATCGCCGCACGGGCGCCCTGGTAGCGCGTCGCGAGGCTGACCACGCTGCCGAGCGGCGCGATCGCGCGCCCGGCGAACATCACCGCGCCGATCAGCGCCCCGCCGCTCACCGCGCCTTCCTTGATCAGGTACACGCCCCACACCAGCATCACCAGCGTGATGGCCTGCTGCGCGGCGGCCGAGATGTTGTTGGTGAGCCCCGACAGCGCCCGCGCGCGCAGCGCCGAATCGGCGGCCGCCGCGGTGGCGTCTTCATAGCGGCGCAGGAACTGGCCCTGCGCGCCGGCGGCCTTCAGGTCTTCGATGCCCTCCACCGCCTCGACCAGCATGCCCTGCAGGTCGGCCTGGTGGTGCATGTTGGCCGCCATCGAGCGGCGCAGCGAACCCTGGATCGCCCAGGCCRGGCCGAGGATCAGCGGGATCGCGAGCACGATCACCCAGCCGAGCGGCCCGCCGATGATGAAGACCATCGCGACGAACAGCGCGATGAACGGCAGGTCGCTGACGGCCGACAGCGTCGCGCCGGCGAAGAAGTCGCGCACCAGCTCGATCTGCGCCAGGTGGTGCGCGTACGAGCCGGCCGACGCCGGCCGGTGCTCCATGCGCACGCCCAGCGTCTGGCGGAACAGCATCGAGCCGATGATCAGGTCGGCCTTCTTGCCGGCCGCGTCGATCAGGTGGGTGCGCAGCTGGCGCGCGACCAGGTCGAACACCAGCGCGAGCGCCGCGCYGGTGGCCAGCGCCCACAGCGTGACGAAGGCCTGGTGCGGGATCACCTTGTCGTAGACCACCGAAGTGACCAGGCCGGTCACCATCATCAGCACGTTGCTGAGCAGCGCCGCCAGCAGCGACGAACGGTAGTACGGGATGAAGCGGCGCATCGTGCCCCACAGCCAGTGGCTGTTCGGGTCGCGCAGCGCCTCGTTGTGCTCGGCGTTCGGCGCCTGCACCTTCGGCGACGCGACGAACGCGATGCCGGTGTACTCGCCGGCCAGCTCGGCCTCGCTCGCCTTGCAGGTGTGCGACTCCGGCCCCGGCATCACCACCTCGTACGCCTCGGCCGACAGGCGCTTGACGACGATGCAGGCATCGCCGTTGCGCAGCAGCAGCACGGCCGGCAGCAGCAGCGAATGGATCTCGGCGATCTTGCGCTGCACCAGCCCGGCGTTGAAGCCGGCCTCGCGCATCGCACGCACCGCCTGGTCGGGCCCGAGCGCGCCGGCCAGCGGCATGCCGGCCAGCAGCGAGGCCGCCGAGCGCTCGCGGCCGTGGTGGCGCGTCAGCCAGACGATGGACTGCAGCAGCGCATCGTCCGGCGGCACCGCGGCAGCGCCGCCGGCTCCGGGTTCGATGAAGGGCTCTTGTCGGTCCATGGGTCAGGGGTGCGCCGTCGTGACCCGGTCAGCCGCGGTGCTGCAGCGCGAGCCGCTCGAACTCGGTCTCGATGTCGCGCACCAGGCCGGGCACGTCGAACAGCTTCGATTGCCGGCCGTGCTCGGCCAGGTAGCGCTTGTACGACGCGATGCGCGCCGGGTTGTGGCCCAGCTGCACGCCCAGGCGTTCGTAGTCGTCGATCGAGCCGGTGATCAGGTCGGGCAGGCCGACGGCCGTCAGCAGGCTGCCGGCCATGCGCGCGATGTAGGTGCGGCCGGCGCAGGTGAGGATCGGCAGGCCCATCCACAGCGCATCGCTCGCGGTGGTGCCGGCGTTGTACGGGAAGGTGTCGAGGAACAGGTCGGCCAGCGGGAAGCGCGCCAGGTAGTCGGCCGGCATCACCCGCGGCGCGAAGACCAGCCGCTCGCGCGCGATGCCGAACGCGTCGGCCTGGCGCAGCAGGTTCTCCTGCGACCATTCGTTGTCGGCCAGCAGCCACAGCACGCTGCGCGGCACCTGCTGCAGCATGCGCATCCAGCTCGCGAACACCGGCTCGGTGAACTTGTGGTTGTTGTTGAACGAGCAGAACACGAAGGCGTCTTCCGGCAGCCCGTACTGCGCGCGCGTCGGCACCGCGCCGCTCTCGCGCTGGCGGTCGCTGACCTGGTAGCAGTGCGGCACGTACAGCGGCTTCTCGGTCATGTAGGGCAGCAGCTCGGGCGGCATCACGAAGCGGTCGGCCAGGATCCAGTCGACGCCCGGCAGGCCGGAGGTGGCCGGCAGGCCCAGGTAGCTGACCTGCACCGGCGCCGGGCGGTGGCCGAGGATGGCCGGCCGCGCGCCGTTGGTGATGCCCTGCAGGTCGACCAGCACGTCGATGCCGTGCTGCGCGATCAGCTGGGCCGCCGTCGCGTCGTCGACGCCGGCGAGCGGCACGAACACGTCCATGGCCTTGCGCAGCCGGGCGCGCAGCGGCGTGCCGTCCTCGCGCGACCAGCAGAAGCCGTGCACCTCGAAGCGGCTGCGGTCGTGCAGCTCCAGCAGCTCGGCGGTCAGCAGCCCGACCGCATGCATGCACAGGTCGCCCGACAGGTAGCCGATCCGGATGCGGCCGGTGCGCGGCGGGCGGCCGGCATGCACCGGCACGGCCGGCGGCTTGGGCACGCGGGTGTGCACGAAGCGCTGCGCCGCCATCAGCTGCACCGCGGGGTCGTCGCTCAGGCCGAGCGTCGCCAGCGGCGAGGTGCCGACCATCATCTGGTTCGGCGTGACCTCGCCCACCGCCTGGTAGACCGGCCATTCGCACTGCTTCTGGCGGATGTGCACGTAGTGCTGCAGCACGTCGGACTGGTCGGCCTTCAGCTCGAGGCTCTTCACCAGGCAGGCCTCGGATTCGGCGAAGCGGCGCTGCATCTCCAGCAGCCGGGCCAGGTTGTTCAGCGCATGCAGCCGGATCTCGCGCAGGCCCTGCGGGTTCGATTCGGTGACCTCGACGACGGTGCGCCACTCGGCGAGCGCCTCTTCGGGGCGGCCCAGGTGCTCCAGCTGGTGACCCAGGTTCAGGCGCGCCTGCGGGAAATCGGCATGGAAGGCGAGCGCCCGGCGGTAGGCCTGCTCGGCCTYGACATGGCGGTTCATCAGCCCCAGCACGGTGCCCCAGTTGAAGCAGGCGACGTGGCGCCACGGCGATTCGGTGTGGGCGATCCAGTTCTCGTACAGCTGCRCCGACGCCTCGGCCAGGCCGCGCTGGGCCAGGCTCTGGGCGCGGTCGAGCAGCTCGTTGAGCTGCATCCCGCCCGAGCGGGCATGCGCAATCTCGCGTTCCACCTCGGCGGGGGTCGCGGAGGAGGCGGGCGTGGCGGGGCGGTGGTCCATGCGTGGGGCGTCCGTGAGGGGCCGGAGAATATCGGTTCGCCCCATTGTGGGCAGAGCGGCCCGCCGGCGGTCAGGGCAACAGGTACATAAATACCGGTCACTTCGGCGCCCACTTTGCCGCCCATCCGGCTCTTCCGACGCGGCGGTCCATGGGGTTTTCGTGAGCGGTGTCACGGATCTTGCAGCGCCCAGGGGCACAATCGCCCGACCCGTCCCTGCGATGACCCCTCACGGAGAGCTGCCCATGGCCCAAGACGCCAAGTCCACCAAGAAGTCCCACGCCTTCTCGAACACGCTGAAGACGCTGAAGACCGGTTCCGGCAAGGCCGGGCAGTATTTCTCGCTGCCGGAGCTGGCCAAGACCCACCCGAACGTCAACCAGCTGCCGATCTCGATCCGCATCGTGCTCGAGTCGGTGCTGCGCAACTGCGACGGCAAGAAGGTCACGCCGGAGCACGTGGCCCAGCTCGCCAACTGGCAGCCCACCGCCGAGCGCGTCGACGAGATCCCGTTCGTGGTCGCCCGCGTCGTGCTGCAGGATTTCACCGGCGTGCCGCTGCTGGCCGACCTGGCCGCGATGCGCAGCGTGGCCGCGGCGATGGGCAAGAACCCGAAGACCATCGAGCCGCTGGTGCCGGTCGACCTGGTCGTCGACCACTCGGTGATGGTCGACTACTACGGCACCAAGAACGCGCTCGACCTGAACATGAAGCTCGAGTTCCAGCGCAACAACGAGCGCTACGAGTTCATGAAGTGGGGCATGCAGGCCTTCGACACCTTCGGCGTCGTGCCGCCGGGCTTCGGCATCGTGCACCAGGTGAACCTCGAGTACCTGGCGCGCGGCGTGCACAAGAAGGACGGCATCTACTACCCGGATTCGCTGGTCGGCACCGACAGCCACACGACGATGATCAACGGCATCGGCGTGGTCGGCTGGGGCGTCGGCGGCATCGAGGCCGAGGCCGGCATGCTCGGCCAGCCGGTCTACTTCCTGACGCCCGACGTGGTCGGCCTGGAGCTCACCGGCCAGCTGCGCGAAGGCGTGACCGCCACCGACCTGGTGCTCACCGTCACCGAGCTGCTGCGGCGCGAGAAGGTGGTCGGCAAGTTCGTCGAGTTCTTCGGCGAGGGCACCAGCACGCTGTCGCTGCCCGACCGCGCGACCATCGCCAACATGGCACCCGAGTACGGCGCGACGATGGGCTTCTTCCCGGTCGACGGCAAGACCATCGACTACTTCAAGGGCACCGGCCGCACCAAGGGCGAGATCGATGCGTTCGAGAGCTACTTCAAGGCGCAGGGCATGTTCGGCGTGCCGAAATCGGGCGACATCCACTTCTCGAAGGAGGTCTCGCTCGACCTGTCGACGGTGACGCCGTCGCTGGCCGGCCCGAAGCGCCCGCAGGACCGCATCGAGCTCGGCAAGATGAAGAGCGAGTTCACCGAGCTGTTCAGCAAGCCGACCTCGGCCAACGGCTTCAACCAGCCGGCCGAGAAGCTGCACCAGGTGTTCACGACGAAGGACGGCCTGGAGGTGCGCAACGGCGACGTGCTGATCGCCGCGATCACCTCGTGCACCAACACCTCGAACCCGGCGGTGCTGCTGGCCGCCGGCCTGCTGGCCAAGAAGGCGGTGGAGGCCGGGCTGACGGTGGCCAAGCACATCAAGACCTCGCTCGCGCCCGGCTCGCGCATCGTCACCGAGTACCTCGAGAAGACCGGCCTCACGCCCTACCTCGACAAGCTCGGCTTCAACCTGGCCGGCTACGGCTGCACCACCTGCATCGGCAATGCCGGCGACCTGACCCCCGAGCTGAACGAGCTGATCACGAAGAACGACTTGGTGTGCGCCGCGGTGCTGTCGGGCAACCGCAACTTCGAGGCGCGCATCCACCCGAACCTGAAGGCGAACTTCCTCGCGTCGCCGCCGCTGGTGGTGGCCTATGCGATCGCCGGCAACGCGACGCGCGACCTGATGACCGAGCCGGTCGGCAAGGGCAAGGGCGGGCGCGACATCTACCTCGGCGACATCTGGCCGAGCGCCGACGAGATCGCCAAGCTGATGAAGTTCGCGATGAACGCCGGGGCCTACCGCGACAACTACGAGAAGATCGACCGCAAGCCCGGCAAGCTGTGGGAGCAGATCAAGGGCGTGAAGGGCGAGGTCTACACCTGGCCGAACAGCACCTACATCGCGAAGCCGCCGTTCTTCGACGACTTCCACATGACGCCGGCGCTGGCCGACGCGGGCGTGAAGGGTGCGCGCGCGATGGCGCTGTTCGGCGACTCGATCACCACCGACCACATCTCGCCGGCCGGCTCGATCAAGGAGGCCACGCCGGCCGGCAAGTGGCTGAAGGACAACGGCGTGCTGAAGGCCGACTTCAACAGCTACGGCTCGCGCCGCGGCAACCACGACGTGATGGTGCGCGGCACCTTCGCCAACGTGCGGATCAAGAACCTGATGATCCCGCCGAACGAGGACGGCAGCCGCGAGGAAGGCGGCCTGACGCGCTTCCAGCCGGGCAACGAGAAGATGTTCATCTACGACGCGGCGATGAAGTACATGGCGGCCGGCACGCCGACCATCGTGTTCGCCGGCGAGGAATACGGCACCGGCTCGTCGCGCGACTGGGCGGCCAAGGGCACGCAGCTGCTGGGCATCAAGGCGGTGGTGGCGCGCAGCTACGAGCGCATCCACCGGTCGAACCTGGTGGGCATGGGGGTGCTGCCGCTGCAGTTCCGCGGCACGGATTCATGGCAGTCGCTGGGCATCACCGGCGACGAGACCTTCGACGTGCTGCTGGGCGCCGACCTGAAGCCGCAGCAGGAGGCGACGCTCGTGATCAAGCGGGTGGACGGCACRCAGCACGACGTGAAGCTGACGCTGCGCATCGACACGCCGATCGAGGTGGACTACTACAAGCACGGCGGGATCCTGCCGTTCGTGCTGCGGCAGTTGCTGGCGGCGTAGCGCCCCTCCCCGTTCGCCCTGAGCTTGTCGAAGGGTCGGGCTGCGCCTGTCGAAGCCCTCGTCCCGTGCGAGCAGGCCCTTCGACAGGCTCAGGGCGAACGGGAGTGGACGGCCTTCGCGAACACTTGCTCCGAGAACCCGACGGTCACGCGGCCATCAGCCCAGCGCACGACCGGGCGCTTGATCGTGCTGGGCTGCGCCTGCATCACGGCGCGCGCCGATGCGGCATCGGTCACGCCGGCCTTGGTGGCGTCGTCCAGCCCACGCCACATCGTGCCCTTGCGGTTCAGCAGCGTCTCCCACTCGACCTGCTGCAGCCAGCCGTCGATCAGCGCGTCGGGCACGCCCTCTTTCTTGAAGTCGTGGAACTGCACTTCGGCGCCCTGCCCGGCCAGCCACTGGCGGGCTTTCTTGACGGTGTCGCAGTTGGGAATGCCATACAGGGAGATCGAAGCGGAAGCGCTCATGGTCGGCTGTCGTTGTCGTGATCGTTGTAGTCGCACATCGGATCGATCCCGTACCCGGTCTCGACCACCTTGCCATCATCGCCGACGCTGACCTGGAACCACTGGCAGAACGGTGTCCAGTAGCGGTACGACCACACCGTCAGGTGCTGCCGGCCGATGCGCTGCTGCTGCGCCGGACGGCCGAACTCGAACAGGATCTGCGAGCCCGGCGTGCCGATGGCCACCGCGTTGAAGCGCTCCTCTGTCAGCACCTGCTGCCAGCCACCCAGCCGCCCCTGCGCATCGACGTCGAGCATGTAGGTGTGCTTGCCGAACGGGCCACGCGCGTACTCGAGGCGCTTGCCGCCATCGGGCAACGGGTACTCGCCGGTCGGCGGGCCCATGCGCTCGGTGATCGCGCCGGTGGTCGCACCGGGCATCAGGCCGCCAGGGTCGTAGCCTGCGCAGCCGACGAGGAACGCCACCAGCAGCCATGCCGCAATGTTCTTCACGACAGCACCAGCTTCAGAACCAGCCCGCTTTCTGCGCACCTGCGAGCAATGCGGTTGCCAGCTCGGCCATCTGCTTGTTGACTTCCTTCGACGGCGCGGTGGTCGCGCGGCCGGTCCACAGCAGCTTGCCGCTGCGCACGTCGGTGATGCTGGTCTCGGCCGCATAGCCGACCGTCGCGTTGCCGCCACCGCCGACCGGTGTCGACATGCCGACCCCCAGCCCGACGCCGGAGCCGAAAGTGCCGAGCCCGAAGCCGAGGCTCACGCCGCTGTCGGGGCGCGACAGCGAAGGCATCGCGCGCGTGCGCAGCACCGCGCTGGCGCCACGCTCGCGCGCGATCGCGACGTACTCGTTGGTGGGCCTGGATGCGGCGGCCGCGTTGCCGGCCAGCGTGCGATCGGTGTCGTCGAACGCGACCGCCGTCGCGCCGCGCGCGGTGACCTCGGAACGCATCTGGTCCTGGCAGATCTGGCGCAGCGGCGCCTCGTCGGCATCGCACACCACCAGCAGCTTCGCGCCTTGCAGCGAGGTCGGCGCCGCGGCCGGGTCACTCCATTGCGAATCGAGGCGCGTGGTCGATGCACAACCCGCCGCCACCAGCAGCACCAACGGGCCGCACAGCCCGCCCATCCATCGGATCGTGACCATCGCGTCGCTCCAGAAAGAGAAGAGGCGGTCAGTGCGCTGCACTGACCGCCAAGGGACCGCCGAATTCGGAGGAGCATTACCAGCGGCCCAACCCCGAAGTCATGCTAAGACCGAGGCTCGAGGCGCGGTGTAGGACGAAATCCCGACCTGCCCTAGGCGCCCCGGCCAGCCCCGGCCGATGCCGGCCATTCTGGCTCAGAGACGTGGATCAGGGACGTGGATCAGAGACCGAGCCGCGGACGGCCCGGCGCGGCGCTCACCGGCGCGCGGGCCGGCAGGTCGGCGTCGCGTGCCACCACCGGCGGCTCGACCGCCACTGGCGCGCTGCGGCTGAACCATTCGGGCAGCCAGGCCAGCAGCCACGAGAGCGCGAGGAAGGCACCGAAGCCGATCACCGCGAACGCCACCATCATCACGGCGTGCTCCCACGGATCGGTGAGGAAGCCGAACGCCAGGGCAGACAGTGCGGCCATGCCACCCGCCCGCCAGCGGCCGTTGGAGCCGAGCATGCCGCCGAGCGCCACGCCATAGCTGCACAGGAAGATCAACGCCAGCAGCAACTGGGGCAGGCCCATGGTGCGAAGGGTTTGGTGCAGGTCCGACATGGTTTTCAGCGTATTCGCGCGGTGTCGGTTTGCGTGTAGGAAGAAAGCTCGATATTTCAGAGCTGTAACGGACGTAGCTGCCGTGCAACAGGCGCCTTGCGCAAAATCGCACGTCCGCGGTCGGTGAGCTTCAAAACGCCGTCTTCTTCGCTGAGCAGGCCCTGCACGCAGTAGGCCTGCACGAGGTCTTCGCTGATCGCATTGCCGTGCTTCTCGTACAGGAACTGCATCGCCTGGTCGAAGGCAGGAAGGTAGCTGGTGTCCATGCGTGGCCCCACAGTTGGCGGAATGGGGCCCACTTTACGGATGCACACTTTGTTGCGGCATCGCGCATTCGAGGGGGTTGATTTCCCCCTCAAGGAGGAGCCGCAGCGCCGTACCAGCGTTGCAGCGCCAGCTGCCCGTGGCGCTCGCGCGCGTCCGGCGACGGCAGCCAGCGCCGCCAGCTCGCCGCGGCGCGTGCGAGGAAATCGAGCAGCGCCATGTGCTGGCGCAGCACGCGCTGCTGGCGGTGCGCGATCAGCGGGTTGAAGATGCCATGGCGCGAGAACAGCTGGCGGGGATTCTTCTTGACCCACAGCCACGAGCCCATCTCCAGCGTCAGCGGCAGCAGCAGGCGCTGCGGCAGCGCCGACGCGCGCTGGTAGAGGTGATCCCACAGGTCGCCGTGCGCGAGGTACTGGCGGCTCTGCGGCTCGAACACATAGCGGTTGTTCGGATGCGACTGCTGGAAGATGCCGTGCAGCGCGTCCATCTCGGCCAGGTGCGCCATCGGCGCGCGCGTGTGCGCATACGGGAACCACAGCCGGTCGCGCAGCCCGAAGCCCGAGTGGCAGTCGACCGCCAGGCTGAACGGCCGCGTGAGCAACTCGTCTTCGACCACGCGGCACAGCGCCGCGCTCTCGGGCTGCATCGGCGCACCCGCCGGGCCGCGGTACCACGGCAGCGATGCGCTCAGGCGCTGCCCGCCGAGCAGGAAGGGCACGCGGTCCTGCGCCTCGACCGGCGCGTTGCGCATCAGGTCGACGCCCTGCGGGTTGGCCCGCGTGCCGCGTGCGATGCCGCCGGGGTTGACGACCGGCATGAACACCATGCGCACGCCGTCGAGCTGGCGATGCAGCGACTCGTCCCAGCGCAATCGCATCACCAGGCTGCGCAGGTGCGCCATCACGACGGCGGAGCCGATGCGCTCCAGCCCGTGCACGCCACCGAAGAAGCCGACCGCCGGGATGTCGGGCGCCGGGTTGCCGAGCGTCACCGCGATCACCGGCAGGCGCTGCCCGCCTGCGGTGGCAGCAGCGTCGACCTCGCACAGCACCCGCGCGTCCAGGTGCGTGCCGCCCTCGTCGATGAGGCGCTGCAATTCGATCAGTTCGGTCGGGGTCTGCAAGGGATGCCGGGCTCGCGGTGCCGGGCGAGGATAGCGCGGGCAGCGCGCGCGGTCTGCCATCAAACCGTCACGCAGGATTGCTACGGTGCCGGATCGCCCACTCAGGAGACGCCGATGAATGGCAGCATCCCCAGGCCCTGGAGCCGCCCCGGACTGGCATGGCAGATCGGGGTCGCGGTCGCGAGCAGCCTGCTGTGGGGCGCGATCGAACTGGCCGCGCTGTGCCGGGCGCGCTGGAAGGCGGCCCGGTGATATGACGGCCCCTCGCCCGGCGAGTACGCCGAGCGGTCCCCCGAGGGGACGCGGCCGGCTTGGGGCGGCCCGGCGCTCGGCCCGCTAGGCCCCGATCCCGGCGGCCTCCAGGCTGGCCGTGAGGCCGTCGATCATCAGGTCGACCTCGGCCTCGGTGACGGTGAGCGCCGGCATGAAGCGCAGCACCGCGGGCCGCGGGGCATTGAGCAGCAGGCCGGCGCCGGTGCGGGCATGCGTCACCACGTCGGCGGCCTGCGGCCGGCCGAGGTCGAGCGCGCGCAGCAACCCRATGCCGCGCGCCCCTTGCAGGCCGAACCGGTCGGACAGCGCCTGCAGCCGATCGCCCAGGTGATCGCCGGTGGCGCGCACCCGCGCCAGGAAACCGTCGGCCAGCACCTCGTGCAGCACCGACAGGCCGACCGCACACATCAGCGGGTTGCCGTTGAAGGTGCCGCCCTGGTCGCCGTGCGCGAACACGCAGGCCCGCTGCCGGGCCAGCAGCGCACCGATCGGCACGCCGCCGCCCAGGCCCTTGGCCAGCGTCGCGATGTCCGGCACGACGCCGAAATGCTGGTAGCCGAACAGCGTGCCCAGGCGGCCGATGCCGGTCTGGACTTCATCGAACACCAGCAGCAGCCCGTGCCGGTCGCACAGCGCGCGCAGGCCCTGCAGGAACTCGGGCGTGGCCGCATGCACGCCGCTTTCGCCCTGCACCGGCTCGAGCATGACGGCCACGGTGTCCGGGCCGACCAGCGCCTGCACCGACGCGAGGTCGTTGAGCACGGCCTTCGGGAACCCGGCCACCTGCGGCGCGAACATGCGGTCCCAGCCCGGCTTGCCGGAGGCCGACATCGTGGCCAGCGTGCGGCCGTGGAAGGCGTCGCGGAAGGTGATGATCTCGTGGGCGCCGCCCCGGTGCAGCTGCCCCCACTTGCGGGCCAGCTTGATGGCACCTTCGTTCGCCTCGGCGCCGCTGTTGGTGAAGAACACCTGGTCGAAGTCGCTGTGCCGGCACAGCAGCTCCGCCAGCGCGAGCGCCGGCGCATTGTGGAAGGCCGGGCTGGGCGTGAGCAGCAGCGCGGACTGCCGCACCAGCGCCTCGCGGATGCAAGCCGGTGCGTGGCCGAGCGTGTTCACCGCCCAGCCTTGCACGAAGTCCAGGTGGCGCCGGCCGCGGTCGTCCCACAACCAGCTGCCTTCGCCGCGCAGGAACAGCTGGTCCGGGCGGGCGGTGATGTCCATCAGCGCGTGGCTCATTGGAGTAGCTTCGTGCTGCGCACTCCGGTATTCGCCCTTGGAGCGGTCCGGCGGGCTCATGCGGCGTGCTCCAGGGCTTGGGTAGCGTATTCAGGCGTGTCGATCGCGGGGGCATCGGCCAGCCCGAGCATCAGCGCGAGGTTCTGCACCGCGGCACCCGACGCGCCCTTGCCGAGGTTGTCGAAGACGGCGCTCAGCAGCAGCTGGCCGTGGGCGTCGTGGCCGAACACCGCGAGCTGCAGGTCATTGCTGCCGTTGCGGGCCTGCGGATCGAGCCCCGCCATCGCGCCGGTGCGGTCGGCATCCAGCACCTGCACATGGCGGCAGTCGCGGTAGCGCCGAGCGAGCAGGTCGCGCACCGCCTGCGCCGACATCGGCCGCTGCAGCATCGAGGCATGCAGAGGGATCGTCAGCGCGATGCCTTGCCGGAAGTTGCCGTACGACGGCACGAAGAACGGCCGGCGCTGCAGGCCGGCATGCTGCTCGATTTCGGGCACGTGCTTGTGCTGCAGGCCGAGGCCGTAGGTCTGGAACGGCAAGGCCGCTGCGGCAGCCGGGCCTTCGTGGGCGTCGATGCCCTCGCGCCCGCGTCCGGAGTAGCCGGACACGGCGTGGATGCTCAACGGCGCATCGGCGCGCAGGCAGCCGGCCTCGACCAGCGGGCGCAGCAGCGCGACGGCCCCGGTCGGGTAGCAGCCCGGATTGCTGACGCGCCGAGCCTGGGCGATGCGCCCGGGCTGCTGCGGTGCCATCTCCGGAAAGCCGTAGACCCACTGCGCATCGGTGCGGTGCGCCGACGAGGCATCGATCACCCGCACGCGCGGGTTGCGGATGGCGGCCACCGCCTGGCGCGCGGCCTCGTCGGGCAGGCACAGCACCGCCACGTCGCAGTCGTTGATGGCAGCGGCACGCGCGGCCGCATCCTTGCGCAACGCGTCGGGCAGCGTCACGAGGGTGATGTCGCGTCGCCCGGCCAGCCGCGCGCGGATCTGCAGGCCGGTGGTGCCCTGGTCGCCGTCGATGAAAACGCTCGCGCTCATGAAGTCCTCCTGGAATGGAAAGCAGAGCTTGCGGTTCGGCCGACGATCGGTAAAGTTGAATGTCATGAACAACAGATTCATGAAACCTGAAGCACCATGAGAGAACTGAACCTCGACCAGTTGCGCACGCTGGTGACGATCGCCGAGCTTGGATCGTTCGCCGCCGCGGCRCGCCACCTGCACCTGGCCGCGCCGACCGTCAGCCTGCACGTGGCCGAACTGGAGTCGCGCCTGGGCGCGCCGCTGCTGCTGCGCCAGCGCCAGCGCGTGCTGCCCACCGGGATCGGCGAGGGGCTGGTCGAGCGCGCCCGGCGCCTGCTGGCCGATGTCGATGCGGCGCTCGACGAAGTGGCGCAGCGGGTCGAAGGCCGCGCCGGGCGGGTGCGGGTCGGGGCCTCCACCGGCGCGCTGGCCTGGCTGCTGCCGCTGGCGCTCGAGGCCATCGGGCGCGACCACCCGGGCATCGACGTGCAGGTTGCGGTGCTGACCTCGCAGGAGGCCTTGACCCGCGTGCAGGAAGGCACGCTCGACATCGGCCTGGTGGCGCTGCCGCAGGCCGCCGTCAAGGGCCTGCAGATCGTGCCCTGGCGCCGCGACCCCGTGATGGCCTTCCTGCCGCGCGCCTGGACGGTGCCGCGCACGATCACGCCGGCCTGGCTCGCGGGCCGCCCGCTGATCGCCAACGACGCCACCACCCGGTTGCACCGCATGACGACGGATTGGTTCGCCAGCGCCGGCGAGCAGCCACAGCCGCGCATCGAGCTGAACTTCAACGATGCCATCAAGAGCCTGGTGGCGGCCGGCTACGGCGCCGCGCTGTTGCCGCGCGAGGAAGGCGCGGCGACGCTCGACGAGCGCATCGTGATCAAGCCGCTCACGCCGCGCCTGTGGCGGCCGCTGGGCCTGGCCCACCGCGCCGGCAGGCCCGAGCCCGCGACGCGGCACATGCTGGACGCGCTGATGGCGATCCGGCAACGTTGATCCGGCGCCCTAGGGCAGACCGGGCGACACCCTGCTGCGGGTCGGTTTCAGCGACAAGGCCGGCCGCTCGACCAGGTACCACGACAACGCGGCCGCCGGCAACACGAGCGCCAGCACGAGTGCCAGGTGCAACGCCAGCGGCGCATCGCGCCCCAGGGCCACCACCGCCACCTGTTGGGCCGGCCAGGCCCACAGGTAGATGC
>NZ_JBFUGN010000065.1:0-14019 GCF_056402895.1 Rhizobacter sp. P3_B12
GGTGCGGACGCCGCGTCAACCGCGGCTGCAGGCGCCGCGGCCGAAGCCGTGGCGGCGGGCGCGGAGGCCGCGTCCTGCGCCAGCGAGACGCCGGCGAAGCCCCAGGCGGCGAAGCCCAGGGCGAGTGTGGCAATGAGTTTCTTCATGGTTGTCTCTTGTTGTTGGCGGGCTCAGAGGGCGTCCTTGCCGGTCTCGCCGGTGCGGATGCGCACCACCTGCTCGAGGGGCGACACGAAAATCTTGCCGTCGCCGATCTTGCCGGTGCGGGCCGCACCTTCGATGGCTTCGATCACGCGGTCGATCAGGCCGTCGTCGACGGCGGCCTCGATCTTGACCTTCGGCAGGAAGTCGACGACGTACTCCGCACCGCGGTACAGCTCGGTGTGGCCCTTCTGGCGGCCGAAACCCTTGACCTCGGTCACCGTGATGCCCTGGACGCCGATGGCGCTCAAGGCTTCACGCACTTCGTCGAGCTTGAAGGGCTTGACGATGGCAGTCACCATCTTCATGGAATGCTCCTGTTGGCAATGAATGGGTGGGGCACGCGCAGGCGCGGGCTCACATCGACTTGGTGATCGTCAGGATGGCGCGCGCCTTGTTGATGTCGCCGTAGAAATCCTTCTTGGTCGCGCCGACGATCGCAGCGCCGCCCGAGAAGCCCGATCCGAGGTCCATCGTCGCGCCGAACTTGTAGTCGGCGTAGTTCTCGTAGCCGACGTCCTTCAGTTCGCCCGACAGGCGCGTGAAGCCCATGTGGGCGTTCAGCGTGATGCCCTTGGCGACCTCGAAATTGCCCGACAGGTCCAGGTAGCCGGTATTGCGGCCCTTGGGCGCCGGCTGGCCCAGCAGCAGGCCGGCCGATTCGCCGAGGCCGAAGTAGTCCTTCGAAACGGTGGTCGAGTACTTCAGCGACACCGGGCCGTAGCTCAGCGCGCCATAGAGCTCGGTGGTGTTGAAGTCGACGACCTTGTCCTTCTGCGAGTAGTAGTACTGCAGCACGCCGACATCGAAGCCGACGTCCTTCGTGATCTCGCCCTTGTAGCCGCCATAGAAGTCCATCTCGATGCCGGAATTGGTGAACCCGATGCTCGAGTTCCAGTTGCCGACATAGAAGCCGCTGTTCGCGTAGTCGAAGCCACCCTGCACGGCCGGCTTGTTGTTGCCCTGGTCCTGGCCGCGGTACTTGTAGTTCGTGGTCAGGCTGAAGTTGGTGGCCACGGCCGGCGCGGCGTCTTCGGCATGGACCGACACGGCGAACAGCGATGCCAGGGCCGAAAGGATCACGATCTTCTTCATGCAGATATCTCCAGGCGTTTTTGAAACAGAGGGGCCGGGGCCTCTGTGCAGCTTTTGTGCCATGGACTTTTTGGGGCATGCGCGCCCCATCGGGGCTCATTCGGCGGCTTTCAGTGGGCTGTCTTGCGCAAAACGCACCGCATAGGTGCCAATTGACACAGCATGCACCCGAGTGCCCGCTCCTGGTGCAAACCGGCTCGATTGAACAGGGGACAGATGCCCCGTGTCGGAGGATCCCCTCCCTGGGCAGAATCGCGCCCCTCTCATCTGCGAAGCGGGGAATGCGCATGACATTGGCCGTCGTCCACAGCCGGGCCCTCGATGGCCTGGCGGCACCCGAAGTCACCGTCGAGGTGCACCTGGCCAACGGCCTGCCGAACTTCACGCTGGTCGGGCTGGCCGACACCGAGGTGAAAGAGGCGCGCGTGTGTTCAACAATGAACTCCGCACACAGGTGCACCAAGAATCAATAGCTTAGCGATGGGGCTCTCACGTTTTTCGGCCCTCTGACTCCGCAAACGGTTGTGTGGAATCATTGTTTGACCCGAACCTCAACAATGCCCAATGAAGGCGGAACAACGCAGGCAAGCGGCCTCACCTCACGCCGGCCATCGATCGTCCTTGGTGGCCGCCGTCGCGAGCGCCTTCTGGTCATGCAGGCTCCGCTCTGTTCGTCATAAGTGGAATTCCTGTCCGTTCACTTGACGAACGGCGGTTTAAGACTGGTTGCGGTCGGTCAGAGCCCGTCGCTCGAGCGACCGCTCTGACGGAGAGGAGTCCTTCGTCGCGCAACGCGTTGGGTTTGCTCGGTCACGCCCGAATGGACGGGCCTGCATGCCGGCGCTGACCAGGTCGAACGGCTGCTACTGCGAGCTGCGAATCAGAGCTATCGACCCAAAGAAGCCAGTGGAGGCGCCGAATCGCCTGCCCGAAACCGGAACTTCCGGAAACACTGATGCGACCTGCGGCGATGCAGCGACACTGCGATCACCGCTTTCCAACTGCGTCACTCACCCGGACGCTTGGCGCGGGATTCTGAATTGCTTGTGCGGCGGCTGCCAGTCGATGCCCAGACGCGTGTCCCGGCACGCAAGCCGATCATGCGCAGCGGCGCAGGGCGCCAGCACGAGCATCAGCGCCTTCTCGTCGACCCAAACTGTGAACTCGCAGTCGTGCGCCGGCGAAGTCGACTTCGATCATGCCGTCGTGCTCGTCCGAGGGCGGGGACTTGCCGATATCCATGCCGTCCGAGCTCGTTGTTGTCGCCAGCGGCGCTGTCTCAACTGCCGGCGCCAGCTGCACCGGCACCAGCGTCACGGCCACGCCCGTCGGTGCACGCATCGCGCGGAGATGGTCTCGCCGCCACTTGAACAGCAGGTTGGCGTTGATGCCAGCCGTCAGCGCGATGGCCGAGACGGACGCGCAGGGCACAAGGCCATGCAGGATCAAGTCCGCCTTGAACGACCGCTCGTGGTGACGCAGATTCGCGAACGCCGCATTGAACTGGATCACATCGAGTGAGGCCGCGGCCGGCTCAGTCCGCACCCTCTACGATTCGATAGCCGACGCCGGGCTCGTTGAGCAGCCGGCGTGGCTCGGCCGGGTCGCGCTCCAGCTTCGCGCGCAACTGCGCCATGTAAAGACGCAGGTAGTGCGTCTGCTCCGTGTGCTCCGCACCCCACACGTCGGCGAGCAGGCGCCGATGCGTGACCACCTGCCCGGCCTGGCGCACCAGGCGCGCCAGCAGCTTGAACTCGGTGGGTGTCAAGTGCACCTCGGCGCCCTCCACTGTGACGCGGTGCGCCGCGAGGTCGACATCCAGTTCCTCGTGACGATAGTGCGTGATGGCCGGCTGCGCCACGGTGCCGCGGTGGCGCAGGGCCACGCGCATGCGCGCCAGCAGCTCGGGCAGACTGAAGGGCTTGACGAGGTAGTCGTCGGCGCCGGCGTCGAGCAACTCGATCTTCTGCACCTCGGCCTGGCGCGCGGAGATCACGATCAGCGGCGTCGCGCGCGATCGCCGCAGCGCTTGCAGGAAGATCTGACCGTCGCCGTCGGGCAGGCCCAGGTCGAGCAGCACCAGATCGACGCCCCCTCCGGACTCGGCATGCTGTGCCAGTGCGTGGGCGTCGGCCAAGCTGGCAGCCGGGAGCACGTCATACCCTTCGACGACCAGCGCCTCACGCAGCGCGGCTCGCAGGTCGCGATCATCCTCGACTAGCAGGATGCGAAGGCTCATGGATTCTCGCTTTCCGGCGGACCCGAAGGCGGCTCCCGCAGTGGCAACAGACACTCGAAGCTGCAGCCGCCGTGGCTGCGCGGGCGCAGGGTCAGCTCGCCGCCGTGCACTCGGGCGATCGCCCGGCACACCGCCAGCCCCACACCGGCACCCGGACGCTGCGACGCGTCGCTCTCACCGCGCTGAAAGACATCAAAGACACGCTCGCGCCAGGCCAATGCAATGCCCGGGCCGCGATCGCGCACCGCCAGCAGCATCCGGTCAGCGATTTGGCGCATCAGTATCTCCACCGGCGCGCCGGGCGGGCCGTACTTCAGCGCGTTGTCGACCAGGTTGTCGAGCAGCTGCGAGACCAGCATCGCGTCACACCACAGCAGCGGCAGCCCGGGCTCGACGCGAGCGCGCACCTGCCGGCCTCCATCCCGCCGCCGCGCCCGCCGCAGTGCCGTGCCGACGATCTCCTCGGCCGATTCCCAGTCGCACTGCGGTTCCACACCCGGTGCGTGGAGTCGCACCAGCTGCAGTGTGTTGTCGGTCAGCCGGCTCAGGCGCTGCACCTCTTCGACGATGCCGGCGGCGAGCTTGCGCTGCTGCGCCAGGTCGAGCCGCTCGGCCTGCTGATCCAGCGACGATGCCGCACTCATGATGCTCGCCAGCGGGGTGCGGTAGTCGTGCGAGACGGCGGCCAGCAGCGCCGTGCGCACGGCCTGCTCGCGCGCCAGTTCGCGTGCCTGCTGCTCGTCGCGGGCGGAGAGTGAGCGTTGCAATGCCAGGCCCATCTGGTCGCACAGCGCTTGCGCGTGGGCGCACAGGCTCAGGTCGACCATGGTGCCCAGGCCGCGCAGCACCGCCGCACCGAGCGTCACGCCGCGTCCGCGCAAGGGCAGGTAGACGTCGGGCTGTTCCGTATCGCGCCGGCTGCCCGGGCCGAGCGCTTCTCCTAGCCATATGCACAGCTTCAGACCGGCCTCCTGCTCGGCACTCGCCTCGCCCACCTGCAGCGCCGCTGCATCCTGTTCGTGCACGCCGAGCTTGATCGACACGAGCACGGCCACCGGCACGCCGCCGGCGGCGACCAGTGCATCGAGCAGCGCGTTGGCATGTGTCGCCGGGTCGCTCGCGTCGCGCAGCCGGTCGCTCCAGTTGCGCAGACGCTCCTCGCGACGCGCTTGGCCTTGTGCCGTCCGCGTGGCGCGCCGCGCCCGCACGAGCAAGACGCCGACGACGCCGTTGAGCATCAGCAGACCGAGTAACAGCCAGCCGGGTGGAGCGACGAGGAGGTTCATGCGCGCAAAGCTTAGGAGGGCCACCGTCAGGAAAGCATAAGCGACGCATCCGGGGCGTGGACACGTTCCATATGCGGCGCTTACGCCCGCTGCTGCAGATTGCTCGCACCGCAACCAACAAAGAGCCACATGACCTCCTTCGACTTCCTCTTCGACCATCGGGCGGCACTCTGGGTGTCAGCCGCACTGCTGGTGCTGCTGGCCTTGTACAAGTGGGTCTTCCGTCTGTTCGGCATCGTCATCGTCCCAGACGACTCGATCGGCACTGTCACCAAATCGTTCGTGCTCTTCGGTGCCCACCGGGAACTACCGCCCGGCCGAATTGTTGCCGTGCTCGGCGAGGCCGGGCTGCAGGCCAATACGCTCGCGCCCGGGTTGCACTTCTTCCTCTGGCCCTGGCAGTACACCGTGTTGCTGGCCAAGTTCACCGTCGTGCCCGACGGCCACATCGGCGTCATAGAAGCCTGCGACGGTGCGCCGCTGCCCGATGGCCGCGTCGTTGCCCGTCATGTCGATTGCGACAACTTCCAGGACGCACGTGCCTTCCTCGGCCGCAGCGGCGAGCGCGGCGTGCAGATGTCGATCGTGCCGCCAGGCGCCTGGCGCATCAACACGCTGCTGTTCACGGTGCACATCGAGCCGATGACGGTGATCGAGCCGGGCAAGGTCGGGGTGGTCGAGGCGCGCGACGGCGCGGCGCTGTCGGGCGGCCGCATCATCGGCCAGCAGGTGGCCTGCAACTCGTTCCAGGACGCCCAGGCCTTCATGGCGCGCGGCGGCCAGCGCGGCCCTCAGATGGGCATCGTGCCGCAGGGCAAGTACCGCATCAACCCGCGGCTGTTCAAGGTCACGCAGGTCAACGTGCTGGACGTGCCCGACAACAAGCTGGGCATCGTCACCACACGCGAAGGCGCGCCGCTGGCTACCGGCGAGATAGCCGGTGCCGAGGTGCCGGGGCACAACCAGTTCCAGGATCCGCAGGCATTCGTTGAGCGAGGTGGCACCAAGGGCCTGCAGGAGCAGGTGCTGCTGGCCGGGCGCTACTTCATCAACCCGATGTTCGCGACCATCGAGATCATCGACATGACCGAGGTGCCGATCGCCTCGGTCGGGGTGGTCGTGGCCTTCGTCGGCAAGGCGGGCGACGACGTCACCGGCGCGGACTTCAAGCACGCCAACATGGTGCGCCGTGGCGAGAAGGGCGTCTGGGTCGATGTGCTCGACCCGGGCAAGTACGCGATCAACACCTACACCCACAAGGTGCGCGTGGTGCCCACCGCGAACGTGGTGCTCAACTGGGCCACCGGTAAGTCGGAGGCGCACAAGCTCGACGTGAACCTGTCGACCATCACCGTGCGCTCGGCCGACGGCTTCACCTTCAACCTGGACGTGAGCCAGATCATCCACATCCCGCGCAACGATGCACCCAAGGTGATCGCGCGGTTCGGCAGCATGGAGGCTCTCGTTACGCAGGTGCTCGAGCCCACCATTGGCAACTACTTCCGCAACGCGGCGCAGAACTCCGACGTGATTGACTTCCTGAAGAAGCGCACCGAGCGCCAGGCTGAAGCCAAGGGGGCGATTGCCCGGGCGCTGAAGGAATACGACGTCGGCGCGGTCGAGACGCTGATCGGCGACATCAACCCGCCAGCGGACCTGATGAAAACGCTGACCGACCGCAAGCTGGCCGAGCAGGAGAAGGTCACCTTCAACACGCAGATGGAAGCGCAGGGCGTCAAGCAGCAACTTGAGCAGGCCACCGCACTAGCGCGCACGCAGGCGCAGGTGGTTGATGCGGAGCGCAAGGTGTCGATCGCTGAGTTCTCGGCGCAGGCTGCTGTCAAGACCGCGGACGGTGCCGCGCAGGCTAAGAAGATCAACGCCAACGCCGATGCCGAGGTGATCCGCGTCACCGGCGTGGCCGAGGCCGGCAAGACGCTGGCCGTCGGCGAGGCCGAGGCGGCGGTGATCCAGCAGAAGATCGCCTCGATGGAGTCGGGCAACTACGCGATTGTTCAGGTCGCGCAGGCGCTGGCCGCAGGCGGCGTGCGGCTGGTGCCCGATGTGCTCGTAAACGGCGGCGCGAAGGGTGAAGGAGGCACGCTCGTGGACGTGTTGCTGGCCGGCTTGGTCCGTGAGCGCCATGTCGCGACGCTCGCCCATGTCGAGACGTCCGCGGCGGGAGAGCCGTCATCGACGACGTGACTGTCTCCCTCGGCGCGCGCGCGGGCCGGGGGGCGGGCAGGCGCGGCATCGCAACGCCAAGCCCGACAGCTTCACGCCGCGTGTGCCGCTCGTGAACAAAGGCCGCGAAGGTTCCAGATTCAGGGACAGTGTCTTGGAGGCAATTGACTTGTTGGCGCCGCCACAAATACCCCAGGCGCCAAGACTCAAGTGACCCGCGAACCGGATCGCCGATCGGGTGATACCGCCGCCTGAACAAGACGCCCGGGGCTCACTCGAATCTTGGCACTGGTGCCATAGACGGTCAGTTCGACATCGGCAGCAACAGACGAGGCAGTTCGCAGCTGGACATAACGTGCAACGATCCGGGCGGCTTTAGTGATTCGGTCAGCAGGCAGGGAAGACTCCGAGGACTGGGACGAATCTGCACCGCAGGTCTTCCCCACACCGGTCGGTGGTGAGCGCCCGCAAATGGCCGATCACTGCCGATCATCAAGGAGCCATGACTTATGGCGCAGTGGTTGCTGTGATGATCGGGCTTTCGCCAAACGACAGCGGCAGATCCGGCAGCGCCATCTCTGTAAGCCGCGCCGACAAGGCAGCATCAATGGGCCGATCTGGAACAGCCATGCGCGCGTAGCAGCGGCGTCGGTCGTCCCAGTCGTACGCGAACAAGCCGACTTTCGAGAAGCTCGTCCAGACGGCGCTCGTGCCCCAGCCCGTGACGGGAATCCGCTCGGCGATGGCCCGATGCTGCATGCATACACCTGCAACCGCCTCGGGGACTGGACCGCTTCCCGCTGTAGCGAACATCGCATAGTTGCCAGCCGCGTCCTTTGCGAACCAGTCGAACTCCAAGCCTTGCATTTCGACTAGCACCTTCAAGTAGCCTCTCCTCGACTCAACATCCCGACAACCATGAAGCAGTCGTCCGCGAAAGACCGAGATTGGCCGACTCCTGCCTCATCGCCGAACTCTAGCGGCTTCATAGTCCCGTGATACGGGCACCTTTCCAGGCAACATTTCCAGCGAGCACACGAGCAATCGAGCGAGCGATCTTGTCTCCGCCCGAGCTGGACGGTTCAAGTGGATTCGCAAAGTCTGCGGGCGTTGCACAGACTGCGCGAAGGTCAATCACGTCAAGACTGCGCACAAGAGCCGTCCGCACGATCACATCGTTGAAAACGGCTAACGCGATGCTTGCTCGGCGGTTGAAATCGACGTCGGGGAAATTTCCGTTGTAGATGGTGCAAACGGTCAATGGGATCCCGCACGCGAGGCATGCGTCCACTGCGGCAACGTACTGCGCTTCGAACTCTTCGCGAACACTGGCCAAAAGCCGCAACGCTTCCGCTGTCGAGGCCACTGGCGTGTCGACAATCTCGACAGCCAGAAGCGCATTGTTGCCGCCAACGCTGAGTACGAGATGCGTAGTGTCGGGTGCCAAGGATTGGAGCTGCGGTTCGACGTCATTCGCTGTCGAACCATCCACTGCGCACAACGTAGCCTGCCAGTCCGCGGGCAGCGCCGAACGTAGCCGTGCCACGACGTCGGGCGCACCTTGCGTGTACGAGATGTTGTCAAAGACCGAGTCGCCGAGGAGCGCGATGTGCGGCATAGGCCGTCCTGTGTTGAAGATGTCCGCGCTCATTCTCTCCTGTGCCGGGCTTCGCACCCGAAAGCCGTCAGTCGCGATCGGCAGCTCCTGGCCGATTGTTGCCGGCCCGCTGCCACCCCGAGCAACTACCCCTGTACTCGCGCCATGAAATGCACGTCGAAGTAGCGGCCATCGAGGCACCAGCCGCGACGGTGCGTTCCTTCCTGCACGAAGCCGAAACTCCGATACAGCGCCTGCGCAACTTCGTTGTCGCTGCGCACCGTGAGTTCAATTCGTGAGAGACCGCGGGCGTTCGCCTTGTCGATGGCGACTCGCATGAGCGCTCTGCCCAGCCCTTTGCCTCTCTCACCAGCCGCGACTGCCATGCCCAGAACACCAGCATGTGTGCGCATCTGACCGAAGAGAGGAAGGACATCGCACCAGCCGAGCACTCTCTGGTCATGCACGGCGACGAAGTGGCTATGGCCTCCAGCAACGATATTGCGGTAGTACGCGAAGGTCTGCTCCTTCGGGCCGGCCTCTGTGAAGGCCAAGAAGCGACGTTCCTTGCAGATTGCGTCGAAGAGCTCATGCAGGCTCTCGAAGTGCATTTCCGCAAGCGGCTCGATTCGAAGTGACATGGTCTCGTGATGTCCAAACGGTATACGTCGTAAGGGTGCGAATCCAAGTCCGGCGAAATCGGCGTCGAACCGAACGATGAGATTCGGCGCTCTAGAAAGTGGGAGCACGCGCGTGGCTTGGACTGACAGGCCGTTGTCACAGTCTGCATGCGTGACTCCAGTCTACATTCCGAAAGCAGCCCTTCGCGAGCGGCCGGACGGCGACACCGAATCCTCACCGACTAGTCCCTCGCAGCGAATGCCGTTCGGTACTTGACGAAGCCACGTTTGGTCGAACCTGAATACCCACATCGCTCGAAGAATTCATGAGCGCGCTCCCGGCCCGCGGCGCTCAGCAACATGATCTTGGAGCAATCTTCTGCAGTGCAGAAGGCCTCGACGGCTTGCAAAAGGCGCTCGCCGATGCGCAAGCCGCGCGCCGCTTCGTCGACGATGATGTTCTCGACCACCGCGAACGGTCGTCGACCAAACATCACGTCAGCACAGAGCGAGACCATAACCGTGCCGAGTACGGCCTCACCCGCCTCGAAAACGAACAGTGCAGTGTTCGGATCGCTCGCTACCTCCGACAGCCGGTCCGGCAACACGCGCACCGCCGGATTTGAGACCAGCATCGCGTAGAGCCGTGCGATACCCGATGCGTCCAACTCGGTGGCTTTCCGGACGACGCCGGTGACGTCTGAAGTTCTCTTGTCAGGCATGAGTCATTGTTGCTCGGGTGGCCGCTCGATCACCAGCCTGCCTGTTCGTCGCCGTCTGCGGCTTCGCACTGGGGAGGCCGGATCGTTTCGCTCCCTCTCGATTCGCAACGGGCACCCCCCGGGAACGCGATCGCACGGCCCCGCGGGCCCGATACCGGTCGCTCGCGAATGGCAGCAAATGGCCGCACTGAGTCATAACTTCACGGGGATGATCCACCGGGACGCCTGCGCAATCCTTGCCGCCCATCGATGTCCGTCCCACCGTTCGGCCGCGCCCGACGTGCGGCCACGTGAAAGACGAGGGCCARCGCGCAACCCCACAGAAGGCAGTTCAATAGCACTAACGCAAGAGCACCTTGTGGCAGATGCTGCAACCAAGTGCTGGGAAGCGCATGGAGGATGACATCGTGGGGGTACTGAAGTACGGCAGCCACGGACGCAGCGCGACCTGCAAGTGCAGAGCGACTGGGTACCTGATCCAAGTCAAAGCCAAATGCGGTGACAGCTGCTGAGAACCACAGTATGAAGTGGGCAACGGCAAAGTAGCCGACTCGACGAACATGTACCAACGCACGCATAGGCGACAGGACGTATCAGTGGTGGGACAGTCTATCTTCCCCACAGCAGACTCTCGTGAAGGACCGCATCTGGCCGACAGTGTATGTTCGCTGCGTCGCTCGCGAGCAGTCAGTCGCAGGGCGTGCCCTCGCCGCTGAGCGCCCGCTTGCAGGGCGACGGACGAAGGGGCACAGTCGGCCACTTCCAGCCGGTCACCAGCGACCGCTATCGGCTAGGCTATCGGCTTCAGGTTCGAAGACTCGCTTATGCCGACCACGATTCAGTACATCCTAGGAAGACAGGCAGTCCAATGTGTCGCCGCCGTTCTGCTGTTCGTGCTTCCATGCACGTCGGTTGACGCGGCGCCGGCTCTCATTGGCAAATGGAAATCGGACCACCAGTTGACAATGCGCTTCGCCCGAGACCGGGCGAAGATGGAAGACAAGACGATCTTGTTCCTCGATCAAATGATGGGTAGATTGACGCTCGTCTTCACGCCGACACATCTGCTCGCTGAGATGCCGGATTGGCAGAGCGAAACCGTTGGAGGCGTAAGGTCGCAGCTTGTCGGCTTTCGCGAGTCACATCGATACAAAGTTCTCGGCTCTACCGCAGATCAGGTCGCCGTCGAGAGTCCGGAACCGGTGACCCGTCGGCAAACTATCACCGTTTACAACTTTGAAGGCCCAGACACCATGTGGGTCTATGTTGGCGGTGCTTCATTTCCGCAACTGAACATTCGTGAGTATTTTGTCCGCATCAAGTAGGCTCACCGGTTGCCTGAGGGCGCGCTAGGGCGCGCACAACTTTTCCTCTTGAGCGACGACTTTTCGGTGCACCAAATAATCTGGCGGCCGTTGGCTTTTGATCGCCTACAGGCGAGCAGGCGCGGCAGCTGACCGGCAACAATCGGCCACGACCGGAAGTTCGCGGACGACAGCTTTCGGATAGGCTAGGCATCGCAACACCACACCTCGTGCATCGAACGACGCTGCGTTCATCGATCCAGCCACATGAAGAACGGCGGTCTCAAGTCTGAAGTGCAACACCCGCCCGCATCAATGCGTGGTTGAGAGTTGACGTTGAGAGTCGGCGTTGAGTATGGCGGCAAATACCCGGATGGGCGAATCCCAGTCGTGCGTTGCGCGAGGCCGGTTGTTCATCTCGTCGGCAATGGCATCGAGCTCGTCCTGGCTGAACACCGACAGGTCGGTGCCCTTGGGCAGGTACTGGCGCAACAGCCCATTGGTGTTCTCGCAGGTGCCTCGCTGCCACGGGCTGTGTGGGTCGCAGAAGTAGACCTTCACGCCAGTACGCCGGGTGAGCTCCTGGTGCCTGGCCATCTCGCGCCCCTGGTCGTAGGTCAGCGTCTGGCGCATCGGCTCGGCGATCGAGTTGAGCTTGGCGCTGAACGCCCGCAGCGCCGATTCGGCCGTCGCATCTGCCATCTTCGCCAGCAGCACCAACCGCGTGCTGCGCTCCACCAGCACGCCCACCGCCGACTTGTTCTCGGCCCCGCGGATCAGGTCGCCTTCCCAGTGACCAGGCATCACGCGATCGGCCACCTCGGGCGGACGCACGTGGATGCTGACCATCTCGGGGATCTGCCCGCGTCGATCCTGCCCACCAGCGCGCGGCCTGCGCGTGCTCTTGCCCTGGCGCAGGCAACTGATGAGCTGGCGGCGCAACTCGCCGCTGGCGTGCGCGTAGATCGCGGTGTAGATCGTCTCGTGCGAGACCTGCATGTCGGGTGCGTCGGGCCACATGCGCGCCAGTGTGCATGCGATCTGCCAGGGCGACCAACGCCACGACAGGCACGTCTTCACCACCAGCCACAGCCGCCCTTCGCGGTACAGCTTCGGCCACGGCCGCCCGGCCTTGCGGCGGGTCTGCGCCATGCATTGCGCTCGGGTCGATGCGTACGCCTTCCTCTGCTCGGTGTTGCGCTGCAGTTCGCGGCTGACCGTGCTCGCCGAGCGGTCGATTGCACGGGCTATCGCCCGCACTCCAAAGCCTTGCTGCCGCAGGCTCGCAATGCTCACGCGATCTTCTGGCTGCAATTGCTGGTATCTCGTCTTGTGCATTCGCTGACCTTACCTGTTGGCAAGGTGTTGCACTTCAGACTTGAGACCGCCAACCTTAAAGGCTCCGACGTTCACCGCGCATCTGGTAGAGAAGCGCAATTCGTCGCCGAGTACCGCACTGGACTCACAGGTGTGAGCTACTCGGGAACCATCACGCTAGTGGGCTGCTCGCCCAGCAGGGTTGGTGGCTTCATGACATGGAGGCGAAAGACGATTCCGCCAGGTCGCGCAGTTGAGCGCGCGATGCGGGAGTCCATCCAGTTTCTCCACGTAGAGCGTCTTCTGTTGAACGGTGGTTAGTGCCGATCGTCGGAAGCCCGTGATCGGCCACCAGCAGACGATCGCCAACGACCGGTTTGGGGTAGGCTGCGCACGGCAATTCCGAACCTCTATGCAACACCTGAGTCACTCATTCAGCGGAGCGCTGCGAACATTCGCCTACTTCATGGCCAGCGGCACTCAGTACACGCTCGAAGGCATCGACTATCTCGACCTGTACGGAAATGACCCGAGCGCGATCGAGCAGGTCTACGCCATCTTCGCGAACGTCTTGCAGCTTGACGAGACGGGGTGCGTGACGAATGCCCACTACGCGCAAAGGAGAGCTACCGACTACCTTCGTGCATATTGCGACCCGAGCTTCAAAGTCGAGCCGCCGTACGAAGACTGGGAGGTCGCCTTGCATGAGCCTCCGCCTCTGGCGGACCGCGTATGACACGCTCGCTATCAGATTGAATCGCGCCGGTTACCGAGGAAGCTCTTCGGTCTGGTAGGCAACCAGGAACAAGTTGTGCTTCGCGAGAGGACGCTGCATGACAAGCCGCTTAGCGTCTCTCATGTCAAATCTTAGGCCCCACTTTGAGCACTGACGCCGAAGTCATTGAAGCCGTTGAGCTCGCATTCTCAGACCTCGAGAGGCCTGAGCACTTCACAAATCATCTTCATTGCGAAGAATGCGCCGAGCATGACCAGACCCTCCTTCAATCAGATCGCGACTCGCTCCAAGTAGACGCCGTGACGAATCCAGGCTGGGATCCCATATCCTTCTGCTCACCGCATGGAAAGGCGTACTACCTGCCGTCCCTGGTCAGATTTGCACTGAATGCTGTGGAGGGGAGCGGAATGCCGTACTGGCAGCATCTGCAAATTCACCTAGAAGGTGATGGACCGAATAGTTCCCTGATCGAGTACTGCTCCACGCCGCGGCGATTGAAGAATGGGGCTCCATGGAAGAAGTCCTCAGAACTCATGAGTATTGGGCAAGTGCGGCCTAGCCATTCCATCGAGAGGACTTCCAACGGGCTGCGTCCGTCGGCGGCCTCTCATGTCAAACGTTGAACGCCCGCTTTCCGGAACCTTGCTCAGCCTGAGCCAACTTCCGCTTTGGGTCGATAGCTCCAGTTCGCGCAGGCGCACAGCGGACGTTCAACCCA
>NZ_JBFUGN010000066.1:0-13992 GCF_056402895.1 Rhizobacter sp. P3_B12
GCTCCTTCTTGACCTGCGGATGCCGGGCCGGGTTGACCAGCATCACGCMGTACTGGTTGAAGAGCCGCTTGTCGCCTTCGACGAGGATGGCGAGCTCGCCGCGGTTCCTGAACGCGAGCCAGGTGCCGCGATCGGTCAGCACGTAGCCGTTGATCGAGGCCCCCATGTTCAGCGCCGGCCCCATGCCGCAGCCGCATTCGCGGTAGCCGGCCGGCTTGGCGGCGGCCGGGTCGAGCCCCGCCAGTTTCCACAGCCGCAGCTCGGCGCTGTGCGTGCCGCTGCGGTCGCCGCGCGAGACGAAGGGCTGGCCGCCGGCGGCCACCTTGCCCATGCCGGCGACGATGTCGGTGCCGCGCGCGCCGGCCGGGTCCGGCTTCGGGCCGACCAGCACGAAGTCGTTGTACATGACTGCAAAGCGCTTCTCGCTCCAGCCCTCGGCGACGAACTTCTCCTCGGCCGCCGTGTCGTGCACGAACACCACGTCGGCATCGCCGCGCCGGCCGATGTCGAGCGCCTGGCCGGTGCCGACCGCGACGACGCGCACCTCGATGCCGCTGGCGCGCGTGAACGCCGGCAGCAGGTGCTTGAAGAGGCCCGATTGCTCCGTCGACGTGGTCGATGCCACGACGATGAACTTCTCCTGCGCACCGGCCGCCTGCGGCAGCAGCACGGCGCAGGCGGCCAGGAGCAGGGCGGCGAAGGCACGGCGAGACGGCGTCATGTCATGCAACGGAGGAGTCGATCGAAGGACCCCATCATCGCGGATATTCAGCGCGTGCGGCGCTCGCGCCAGAGCAGCATCAACCCTGAGATCAGGAAGTAGACCGCCCCCACCGCCGCGTACCCCGCCAGGTTCTGCAGCATCGGCGCCGGCCCGCTGGCCTGCTTGACGAAGAACGTGCCGGCCAGCGCCGACTGCGCACCGCTCAGCACCATCGCCCACTGCGCACCGTGGTGCTTCCAGCGGCGCACGGCGGTGCCCAGCTGCAGCAGGCCCGAGAGCACGGCCCAGACGCCGAACACGACGAACACCGCGGGCATGCCCCGCTGCACCGCCACGCCCATCGCGACGGTCGTCGCGGCGCTGACCAGCACGTTGACCATCTGCGTCGTGTTGGCCGACATGCCGCCCGATTGCCGGGCGTCGAGCGCGTTCGCCAGCGCATCCCACGCGGGGTACAGCACGAGCAGCACGCTCGCGACGACGGGCGATGCCAACGCCACCGTGAAGGCGAGCGCCACCCACGCGATCGAGAAGCCGGCGCGCGTGAGGTAGAGCGTCCTCAGCCAGGTGGAGTTCGTGGAAAGGGAGCTTGCAGTCGTCATGGCGTGATCTCGGTGGAAAGCGGATCAGGCCAGTCTGCGGCGCGCGGCCGGCCGGCGGAATCGGACGATTGACCGATGCCGGCATCGCTCCGGATGGACGGCCCGGGCTCACAACGTGTTTCGATCTTGTCGTTCCCGGCATCCCGCCAGCAAGGTTCCGTCACGACTTCGGCGAAGCCTTGCCCTAGGGTCGTGCATCGAGCCATCCGGAGGAACAGCATCTTGTCGACCCACCCAACCCATCGCGTCTGCAGCCCGGCGCTGTGGCTCGTCACCGTGGCTGCTGCCGTCCTCGCGGCGTGCGGTGGCACGTCCGAGCTCGATCGATCCGGCGCCGAGGCCAACGACGGCGCGGGCGCCGAGGCGCAAACCGTGCGCGCCGTCAGCAACGTGCCCATCGGCTTCGCGGCCGGCGTCACCGGCGGCGTCGGCGGCAGCACGGTCCGCGTGAGCACGGTCGCCGACCTGAAGCGCGAGCTCTGCCGCACCAGCAACGGCAACGGCTGCACCGACACCGAACGGCGCATCATCGAGGTGGCGTCCGTCATCGACCTGACCGACAGCGAGGGCAGCGCCTCGGCACCGGGCTGCTTCGCGACCAGCGTGTGCACCGGCGTCACGCAGAAGAGCGAGATCACGCTGAACGTGCAGGACTGGCAGAAGAGCTACTGCACGGGCAAGCCGACGAGCTCCTACCGGTACAAGGTGGCCGGCACCACCGCCCTCCTGATGGGCTCGAACAAGACCCTGGTCGGCGTGGGCGCCAACGCCGGCCTCAAGGGCAAGGGCGTGATCCTGCAGGGCGGCGTCAGCAACATCATCATCCGCAACCTGTCGTTCACCGACATCAACGAGGGCATGGTCTGGGGCGGTGACGGCCTGTCCATCCCCGCGGCCACGAAGGTGTGGATCGACCACAACCGGTTCGCGCGCATCGGCCGCCAGTTCATCGTCCTCGGCAACGGCGATGCCACGGCGACGGTCGACGAGATCACGCTCTCCAACAACGAGCTCGACGGCCGGTCGGCGTGGTCGGCGCGCTGCACCGGCAGCCACTACTGGACCCTGCTCGCCTACGGCAACGGCAGGATCACCATCGCCGGCAACTACCTGCATCACTTCGACGGTCGCGCTCCGCGCTTCAATTCCGCCGGCAGCGGTGCGCTGGTGCACCTCGTCAACAACTACTTCGAGACCGGCGGCTGGCATGCGCTCGACTACGAGGGGGCCAACACGCGCGTGCTGATGGAGGCCAACTACTTCCGGAACGTCTCGATGCCGGTGCTCACCGATGCCACCGGCAACGGCCAGCTGTTCGGCGTGTACGGGCAGACCTCGGCCACCAAGGCCACCTGCATCGCCGCGATCGGGCGCCCCTGCAACCCGAACATCGCCAGCCCGGCACCGACCACCGACAAGCTCGTGCAGGACTCGGCCGTGCCGGCCGCGTTCAAGCCCCTCGCGGGTGGATTGATCAAGCCGATCTCGGCCAACGACGTGCCCGACACGGTCAAGGCCCATGCCGGCGTCGGGAAGATCTGAGCGATCAGCAGGCGTCCATCAGCAGGAGTCACCCTGGCGGGTGATCCAGCACGGATACGGTGGGTTCGCCCCCCAGCGGGCCGGCAGGCCTGCGGTGACCTGGGTGTTCCTCGTGTCCGTCGTGTAGACGAAGCCCTGCGTCACGCCGCTGCCCTGGGCGGCAAGGAAATAGGTGGTGGCCGTGACCTGCATGCATTGCACGTGGAAGGTCCCGGCCGCGCCGGCCGGGAGGGTGTCGCAGGGGCTGACGATGTCCTCGCTGATGGTCAGGTAGGTGCGGTGGTGCCGGTGGTACGACTCCAGGCGCGCACGCAGGCCGGCCAGCGCACTCGTGCCGTCGACCAGCTGGTCGCGAGCGATGGCGTCGCCGTGGCGGCGCAGCGCCATCGCGGCGAGGATCGCCACCGCCGCCATCGCGACCAGCGCGAGGCAACGCCGCCGGACGGCGCGCTCCTCGGCGGCACAGGCATCGGCGTGTCCGGGCCCGCGACAGAGGCTCATCGACCCGCGTGCAGCGGGGCGCGTGCCGGCGCCGCCGTGGCGCCATGGCGCAGCAGCGCCTGCATCAGGCGCAAGCGCAGGATGGTCAGCCCGGTGCTCCGGCTGGCGAAGCCGATCGCCTCCAGCTGGACCAGCGCGCCCTGCAGCACGCCGACGGGCAGCCGGTGGGCCGCGGCGCGATCCTTGTAGCGCAGCGTGTTCTCGATCACGCTGAGGTGGATCAGGGTGCGCCGGGCCCCGGGATGCCGGGTCAGCAGCTCGCTCAGGTCGTCGGCGATGTGTTCGAGCGTCGCGCTCGCCAGCTCATCCAGCCAGCCTGGCAGCAGCGGGTACGGGTCGTTGATGCGGTACGAAGACATGGTGCATGCACCTCATGAAGAAGCAGGTCGGCATCGATCGATGGCGGGCGGCCGCTCAGCACGCCACCTCGCCATCGAGCACGGCGACGAAGCGATAGCCGACGCGCGGGTAGGTGCGGATCAACTGGCCGATGCCGGGCTCCCCTTCGCACAAGGCCTGGCGGATGCGCATCACCGCCGCGGCCAGCGAACCGGGCTGGACGATCTGGTGGCGCCAGACCTCGTCCAGCAGTTCGTTCGTGGTGCGCACCCGGGCACGGCTCTCGATGAGGACCAGCAGCAGGTCGAAGGGCCGCGGCTGCAGCGCGCGCAGCTGGCCGTCGACCAGGATCTCGCGCGACGCGGTCCGGACCTCGCAGCGGCCGAAACGCAGCACGGCGTGAAGCGCCGGCGCGCTGGCGGAACTGTCGTCCCGGACGCTCCAGGCAGCGTGGTCGGATCGATCTCGGGGTGATGGATAGATGAACATAAGCCCTTGCGGTGTAGTGCAACATCAAATCGTGTAGACATTAATCTACAAGAAACAGAGAATGATCGACGGGTAAATTCTCACAAACTGCTCGATTCCGACGCGACCGGGCCGGTGATCTGCCGATAAAGCGGGCATCCTGTAGACTGATCACTACATCAGGGGCACCGTCCCGGTGACTCCCATGCCGCCACACACCTCCATCGCCGTCCCGATCCGCGTCTTCATCGCCGACGACCACGCCCTCGTGCGCGAAGGCCTGCGCAAGATGCTCGAGCTCGACGCGGGGCTGGCGCTGGCCGGCCAGGGCGCGTCGGCGGCCGAGGTGCTGGCCGCTGTCGACGCCGGGGGCATCGACCTGCTGCTGCTCGACCTGCTGATGCCCGGCTGCAGCGGGGTCGACCTGATCGAGCGTGTCGCCGCGGCCCATCCGCAGCTGCCGGTGCTCGTGCTGACGATGCATGCCGATCCGCACATCGCCCGCCGCGCGTTGAAGGCCGGCGCCCTCGGCTACCTGACGAAGGACGTCTCGCCCGAGCAACTGCTGGATGCGATCCACCGCGTGGCGGCCGGGCGCGGCTATGTCGATCCATCGCTGAGCAGCGAGATGCTGCGCGCCGAGCAGGCGCAGGCCGAGCCGATGGCCTTGCTGTCGGCCCGCGAGCGCCAGGTGCTGCTCGCGCTGGTGAAGGGCCAGGCCCCGACCGACATTGCCAGCGAGCTGAACCTGGCCCCGAACACCGTCAGCACCTACAAGGCCCGGCTGATGGAAAAACTGAATCAGGATTCGCTGAGCGACCTGGTGCGCTATGCGCTGAGGCATGGCCTGGTGGATTGAGCGCGCCCTGGCGGCGCTCGCCGCGCTGCTGCTCGGGTGGAGCGGCCCTGCGCAGGCACAGCACGCGGTCTTCGAGGCCTATCAACAGGCGGCCGGACTGACCAACATGGCGGTCGGCTGCCTGACGCAGGCCGCCGACGGCACCCTGTGGCTGTGCACCGAGAACGGCCTGTTCCGCTTCGACGGCTTCCGCATCCATCGCGAGCCGATGGCCCCGGGCGCGCAGCGGTCCATGGTCCACGCGGCCCGGGCCGATGCCCGCGGCGGCCTCTGGGTGGCGACCGATGTCGGCCTGTTCCTGCGCCGCGAGAAGAACGGCGTGGCGCAGTGGTCGGCCATCACGCAGCCCGGCGGCAAGCCGATCGGCGTCGATCCCGGACAGCGCATCGACATCGACGAGCACGGCACCGTGCTGGCCATCGACCGCAGCAGCCGGATCTGGTCGATCGACGCCCCCCTGCCCGGCGCTGCACCGGTCGTGCGGCAGCTGCAGTTGCCGGCGTTCCCCGCGCCGCCGGGCGAGATGGATGCCGATTCCGGCCCGCTGCGCGCCGGCCGCGGTGCCCTGTGGTTCGGCTGTGGCCGGGGGCTGTGCGAGTGGCGCGCCGGCACGCTGCGCCGCTGGGGCGAGGCCGAGGGCCTGCCGGCCCGCATGTGGGGCAACCTGGTGATAGCGCGCGACGGCAGTGTCTGGGCGCGCAGCCGCGACCGGCTGGCCCACCTGCCGCCGGCGCAACAGCGCTTCAGCGCCGTCGAGGCCCCGTTGGCACAGCGGTTGCCGGCCACCGCGGCGCTGGCCGAGGACCCGGCAGGTGGCATCCTGACCGCCACCGATGTCGGCATCGCACGCTGGGACGGGCGGCGCTGGCGGGAATGGACACCGGCGCAGGGCTTGCCGGAGACGCTGATCCGCTCGCTGTTCTTCGATGCGGAGGGCAGCTTGTGGCTGGGCACATCGGGCCGCGGCCTGCACTGCTGGATCGGCTACCTGAACGTCGAGCACTGGACCCCGGCCCTCGGGCTGCCGGCACCCGCCACGTTCACCTTCGCGCGCGACGGCAGCGGGCGGCTGTGGGCCGGCACGGCCCGGGGTGCCGCGTGGCTGGACGAGAGCACGGCCCGGTTCCAGCCGTTGCCGGCGCAGGCAGGCCACCCGGCCAGCGCGGTCAGCGCTCTCGCCGTCGATGCGAGTGGCGACCTGTGGTGGGTGGAAGCAGGCCGCGTCATGCGGCTGAAGGCCGACACGGCCCGGGCCGCGGTGATCTTCGACGATCCGTCGCTCTCCGTCGTGATGCAGGGCCGGCAAGGGGGCATCTACCTCGCCGGGCGCAACGGCGTCGACCGCGTCGTCGCCGCGGCGTCGGGCCCGCAGCGCCAGCCCGTGGCCAGCGGGCTGCCGGACCAGGACTTCGTGAACGAGATCGCCTTCCCGGCGCAGGGGGTCGCGGCCAACGCGGTCGAATGGTTCCTCAGCGGGCACCGCGCCTTGCGCGCCGTCGACGGCCGCTGGCTGCCGATGCGCGATGCGCAGGGTGAGCCGGTCGAGGTCTACGGCCGCGCAGCGTTCGTCGATGCCACGGACTTCTGGGCCTTCGACAGCCAGGGCCTCTCGGTCTACGCCGTGGACGCCGCCGGCATCGCCCGGTTCACCCGCCGGTTCGACCTGGCCCAGTTCGGGAACCCGACCGAGTACTTCCTTCGCACCGCGTCCGACGGACGGGTCTGGTTCGGCACCGACCGGGGCGTGTTCGTGTTCGACGGCAGCCGCTGGTGGCACATCGACCACTCGAACGGGCTGCTGTGGGACGACATCGACGACGGTGCCGTGCTGCTCGAACCCGATGGCACCGCGTGGATCGGCAGCAGTGCCGGGGTCACCCGCATCCGCGCGCAGGCCACCGAACCGGCGCCGCCCGTGCTGCGCATCCAGGCCGTGGCGTTCGGCGACAGGACCGCCGCAGAGGTGCCGGCGCAGATCGACTGGGACGACCGCCATCTGCAGTTCACGCTGGGGACGCCGAACCTCGGCCGCAGCCGCATGCTGCACCTCGAATACCGCCTGCACGACAACGCGCCCTGGCAGGCCATCGCCGGGAACGTCGTGACGATCGAGTCGCCGGAGGACGGAAGCCAGGTGCTGGAGGTGCGCGCCGCCTACCGGTTGCCGCTCGTCGCGGCCGGCCCGCCGCTGCGGATCCCCTTCACCATCGCGCCGCCCTGGTGGCTGTCGACGCCGGCCAAGCTGGCCACCGCGGCCGGCCTGGGGCTGCTGTGGTGGCTGAGCACCTGGGCGACGAGCCGGCGCCAGCGGGCCGAGCGCCATCGGCTGGAGCACGCGGTGACCGAGCGCACCGCCGAACTCGAGGTGTCGCGCCAGGCGCTGCGCCGGCTCGGCGAGCACAACACRCGCGCGCTGGAGGACGAGCGCAAGCGCATCGCGCGCGAACTGCACGACGAGATGGGCCAGCAGCTGGCCGCCCTGCGCATGGAGGCCTCCGTGCTGCGCGCCCGCGCCCGCGGCGAGCAGCCGCCGGCACAGGAGCAGTACCAGCTGCTGCTCGACCGCATCGACAACCTGGCCGGCGGCGTGCGTGCGCTCGTGAAGCAACTGCGCCCGCCCGCCCTCGACGGCGGGCTGGCCGCCGCGCTGGAATGGCTGGCCGCGGAGTTCAGCCAGGCCACCGGCCTGCCGTGCCGGCTGCAGGTCGATGCCGGCGCGGACCGGCTCGCTCCTGACATCGCGACGCAGGTCTTCCGCATCGCGCAGGAATCGCTCACGAACGTGCGCCGGCACGCCCATGCCGCACGGGTGGACCTCGCGCTTCAGCACACCGACGGCCGCTGGCAGCTGGCGATTGCCGACGACGGCACCGGCTTCGACCCGTCGGACGAGCGCAGCGGGCATGGCCTGCTCGGCATGGAGGAACGCGCCCGCCTGCTCGGCGGCACGCTCGAGATCGCCAGCCGGCCCGGCGGCGGCACGACCGTGCGCCTGCACGTCGAGGACCCGGCAATCCTCCGCACCTGAGCCTGCGCCGCCGACTTGTTCACGTTCGCCGGCTCAGGCTCGCGCCCGCCCTGCCGATAGTCCCGGTACATCACGCGTTGGCAAATGCAAGCGCGGCAAGCGCGAACCAGGCTCCGCGGAGCAAGAGAGGTCATCTTGAAAGCTGTGGACAACCTGAAGATCGGCACCCGCCTCACCGCGGCCTTCGCGCTGGTCATCGGCCTGCTGGTCGCCGTTGCCGCCATCGGCTACACGCAGATCGGCGCCGTCAACGCGAACACCGAGACCATCCTCCATGACCGCTACGCCAAGGTGGCGCTGGCGCAGACCATCGAGAACGAGGTCAACAAGCAGCTGCGTGCGATCCGCACCGCACTGATCGCGACGGACCCCGCCGTCGCCCGCGAGGAGCTGCACAAGGTCGAGCAGTCGGCGCCGATCGTGGCCGGCGCCATCGATCGCCTGAAGGGGTCGGTCCACTCGGAGAAGGGCGTGGCGGCGCTCGCGCACCTCAACGAGCGCCGTGCGAAGTTCAAGGAGCGCGAAGCCGGGTTCGTCGAGCTGATCAAGGCCGGCAAGACCGACGAGGCGCGCCAGCAGCTCGTGAGCGTCATCCTGCCGCTGCAGAAGGATTACCTGGAGTCGATCGAGGCGTTCTCGACCAGCCAGGTCGACGGGATGGAACAGTTCGGCATCGAAGCGTCCGGCATCGCCGGCACGGCCAAGCTGCTGATGATCGGCCTGACGGTCGTCGCCGTCGCTCTGGCCAGCGGCATCGCCGTCGTGCTCACGCGCTCGATCACGCTGCCCATCGCCGAAGCCGTGCGCGTGGCGCAGACGGTCGCATCCGGCGATCTCACCTCGCAGATCACGGTCGAGCGCAAGGATGAGACCGGCCAGTTGCTGGCCGCGCTGAAGGCGATGAACGAATCCCTGGTCCGCATCGTCGGCCAGGTCCGCCAGAGCAGCGACTCGATCGCCACCGGCTCGAGCCAGATCGCCACCGGCAATGCGGACCTGTCGCAGCGCACCGAGGAACAGGCCTCCAACCTGCAGCAGACCGCGTCGTCGATGGAAGAGATCACCGCGACGGTGAAGAGCAGCTCCGATGCCGCACGCACGGCCACCGCGCTGGCGGCTTCAGCGAGCGTCGTGGCCACCAAGGGCGGCACGGTCGTGTCGCACGTGGTCTCGACGATGAACGACATCAGCGCGAGCTCCCGCAAGATCGCCGACATCACCGGCGTGATCGACGGCATCGCCTTCCAGACCAACATCCTGGCCTTGAATGCCGCGGTGGAGGCGTCCCGGGCCGGCGAGCAAGGGCGCGGTTTCGCGGTGGTTGCCGCCGAGGTGCGCACGCTCGCGCAGCGTTCGGCCACGGCAGCCAAGGAGATCAAGGCCCTGATCGGCGAGAGCGTCGGTCTCGTGGCCACCGGCGCGGGGCTGGTGGCCGACGCCGGCACGACGATGCGCGACATCGTCAGCTCGGTCCAGCGCGTCGCCCAGCTGATCTCCGAGATCGGCACCGCGTCCGAACAGCAGTCGCTCGGCATCGACCAGGTCAGCCATGCCGTGACCCAGCTCGACCACGTGACACAGCAGAACAGCGCACTCGTCGAGGAATCGGCTGCGGCTGCGGACAGCCTTCGCGTCCAGGCGCAGCGCCTGACGGAAGTGGTCGGCGCCTTCCGGCTTCGATCCGCCGTCGCCGCCTGAGCGCTGCCAGCGGGGAACCACCCCGCACCCATCGAATATCGAATGGCATCCATCGCCTGATCGATGGGGTGCATTGCAGCACCCGCGGCCGCAAACTGTTCCCGGGCATCCCATCCGGTCAAGCTTGTTTCCAGTTGTTTCTGTCGTGAAATGCGTCGCTCTTCGGGCGACGCCGCGCGCTTGCGGGCTCCGTAGGACGCACGGTGCGGAACCGGTTCCGTTGCATCGACGTTGGCATCAAACCTGCGCATCAGTTCCTGCATGCACCCGGCACTGAGGATTGATGAAGTTCTCGGGCGCCGCAGCCCCAAGCCAACAGACACGATCAAAGGACCTGTAAGCATGAAGCACCAGATTCCCGAGGGACAGAGCCGGCCGCGCGCAGCGCTGGTGGCGCTGAGCTCCCTCTTCCTCGCAGCGGCCGTCCTCAGCGGGTGCGGCGGCAAGGATGCGGATTCCGCCGCGGCACCGAGTCCCGACGTCGGCGCCCCCGCGCCGCAACCGCCGGCCCAACCGCCCGCCTCCGGTGGCGGCAATCCCAATGAGCCGGTGCTGGAGCCGGTGACACCGGCACCGCCGCCGTCGATTCCGTCCGGCGGCGCACCCGCTGCGCCGGCCCCGACGCCCGCGCAGCAGCTGCCGACCGGCGTCGACATGAGCAAGCCCGGCGTCGCCGTCGTACCGACCAAGGCCACCGCCTCGAGCGCCAACGGCGGCAACACCGCCGACAAGGCCATCGACGGCAACGCCACCCAGAACAGCCGCTGGGAAAGCTCCCAGTCGGATACCAACTGGCTGCAGTTCGACTTCGGCGCCAAGACCCAGATCGGCTACCTGAAGCTGGTGTGGGAAGCCGCGTACGCCAAGGAGTACGCGATCCTCGTCTCCGACGACGGCGACACCTGGTACCAGCTGCGCTACGTGGCCGACGGCAAGGGCGGCACGGAAGAGTTCTACAACCTGAACGCCAACGTCCGCTACGTGCGCATCAACGGCGTCAAGCGCGCCACCGGCTACGGCTACTCGATCATCGAGGCGAGCTTCAAGTCCCCGGGCAGCGACAACACGCTGGGCTCGACGGTCGCGACCTCGCTCATCCCGCACCCGGCCGACGGCAGCAACCTGATCCCGGCAGCAGCCCAGCAGGCACCGATCGACACCATCCAGTTCTCGCTGCCGGACGGCACGCTGGTGACCCGCGTCGGCTTCGTCGGCCGCTCGCGCCACGCCCGTGAGCGCGGCGAAGACTGGAACGAGGTCGGCTACGGCGCGAACGAGACCGTCGATGCCGCCGGAAAACCGGTGGACAAGGGGCCCGGCGCGCACCTGAACTTCGTGGCCAACTACTTTGCCTTCCGCACCTGGGGTGTCGAGTTCATCGACAACAGCAAGGTGACCGGCGTCACCAAGCCCAAGCTGATCGTCAACGAGTACTTCCAGCAGCCGCAGTTCGGCGGCGGCCATTCCTTCGTTCGCGRATTCGACAACCCCAACACCACCGGCTTCGGCTGGATGAGCCCGGGCGACCTGCTGGACGACGACACCTACAACCTGGGCCGCCAAGGCATCGCCGCGTGCCCCGTGGTGCCCAAGCCGCCGCAGAACGCGCTGGCCAAGCCGACGAGCGGCTACAACAACATCATCGGCGCGAACGATGGCTGCAGCGTGGTGTTCGACACCTTCCCCGGCCATGCAGCACTCTCCACGGACGCCAACGGCGTGCTGAGCCGCAGTGCCGACGTGCCCGGCGCCACCCAGTTCTACGACTACGCGGTGAACTTCGATGCCGCCACCGGCAAGTCGACCACCGGGACCCTGGTCGCCGGCAAGACCGTCGCGGCGCGCTCGTTGAAGACGGGCGACGTGATCGAGTTCACGCCGTCGTTCTTCTCCACGACCGAGATCATGAAGGGGCTCGGCACCAGCGACGGTCATCGCTACTACACCAACGAATTGAGCTATGTGGTGGGGGCCGGCCTGCGCCCGTATTACGGTGCCCAGCCGCGCCTGAACAACACGCCGTTGCCGCCCGAGGCGTTGCAGGGCGGGCTCGGTTCGGTCTCCTACGACTACGCCGACAACTCGACCTTCGTGTTCCAGCAGCCGCACAACAACATCGGCATGCAGAACATGCAGCGCTTCGTCGAAGGCCGCCGCTGGTTCCACAGCAACATGCAGACCGGCGAGCACACCGAGAACGGCAACGACACGAACAAGGCCGCGATCGGCCTGCAAGGCCCGATGTTCAACCAGTCGACCTGCTTCGGCTGCCACATCCACAACAACCGCAGCCTGGCACCGACCGTCGTCAATCAGAAGCTCGACACGATGGCGGTTCGCACGGCAGCAGTCGATGCGAACGGGCAGCAGCTGCCGCACCCGATGTACGGTCTGGGCGCGCAGATGAACGCCAAGGGATCGACCGACGGCGTGCGTCGTGACTGGGGCACCGCGGTGCACGTCTCAGGCTTCGAACTGAAGACCGTGAAGCTGGCCGACGGCAGCTCGGTGGAGCTGAGCAAGCCGACGATCTCGTTCGACGGCCCGACCCCGAGCGTGTTCTCGGTGCGCAGCGCCCAGCCGGTGATCGGCATGGGCCTGCTCGAGGCGATCCCGGACGCCGACATCATCGCGCGCGCCAGGACCACCCCGGATGCCGACGGCGTCATGGGGGTCGCGAACTTCGCGTACGACCCGGAAACCGGCAAGGTGCGCCTGGGCCGCTACGGATGGAAGGCATCGAAGGTCAGCCTGCGCCACCAGGTGTCGGCCGCCGCGCTGCTGGACATGTCGGTCACGTCGCCGGTGTACCCGAACCGCGACTGCCTGTATGGCCCGGCGAAGTGCACCACCGCGAACCGTGTCGACACCGGCCTGACGGAAGACGCGCTGAAGTTGCTGGAACGCTACGTCGCCCTGCTGGCCGTGCCGGCGCAACGCAACGTGGCGAGCGGCTACCCGAAGGGTGTCACTCCGCTGGCCGCGCTGAACCCGGACGTCGACAAGATCGCCGCCGGCGCCAAGGTCTTCACCGACATCAAGTGCTCGACCTGCCACGTCACCCAGATGAAGACCGGTTCCACCAGCGAGTTCCAGGAAGTGCGCGACCAGACGATCAAGCCCTACACCGACATGCTGCTGCATGACATGGGCTCCGAGCTGGGCGACGGCCTGACCGAAGGCCTGGCCACCGGCAACATGTGGCGCACGTCGCCCCTGTGGGGCATCGGCTACACCGAACTGGTCGCAGGCAAGGACGTCAAGTTCGGCTACCTGCACGACAGCCGCGCCCGCACGCTGACCGAAGCCATCGTGTGGCACGGCGGTGAAGGCAAGGCCAGCCGCGATCGCTTCGTCGCGCTGAGCAAGACCGATCGGGAAGCCTTGCTGGCCTTCCTCGGTTCGCTGTAACGCCATCGCCAGACAGGAACGCCGCCTTTCGAGGCGGCGTTTTTCGTTGCACGATCGGCTTTTCAGCAACCGCGCTGCTGCGCGCAGCGTTCACTGCCATGAAATCGACATCGAAGGCGACATCGAAGGGCAAGGCGCCCGTGCTGCTGGCCGGCGGCAATCCGCAGATCCCGAAGGGAGATGGCGACGCACCCGTGCAGGCCTTCATCGCCGCGATGCCGGGCTGGAAGCGCGACGTGGGGCGCCGCATCGACGAACTGGTCGTTCGCGCGGTGCCGGCCGTGCACAAGGCGGTCAAGTGGAACTCGCCGTTCTACGGGATGGCGGACAAGGAATGGTTCCTCAGCTTCCACGTCTTCACGAACTACGTGAAGGTGGCGTTCTTCCGCGGAGCACTTCTGGAGCCCATGCCGCCGGTCGAGTCGAAGAGCCCGGAGACGCGCTACCTGCACATCCGCGAGGACGAGCCGTTGGACGAGGCCCGGTTCATCGATTGGGTGGCGCAGGCGAGCCGGCTGCCGGGAGAGCGGATGTGAGGCCGGAGGGCCGGAGCAGCACGATGCCGCTCACCGCCCGAGCTGCGCCAGCGCCGCCTGCAGCCCCGCCAGCCCGCCGACCCGCTGGTCGTTGATGAAGACCTGCGGCATCTGCCGCACCGACGGGCCGCATTTCTCGAAGAACGCCAGGCGCTCGGCCTCGTCATCGATGCGGATCTCCTTGAACTCCAGCGCGCGGGAGCTCAGCAGCATCTTGGCCGAGTCGCATTGCGGGCAGGCCGATTTCGAATAGACGACGATGTTCAGGGTCATGGGGGTCGAGG
>NZ_JBFUGN010000067.1:0-13810 GCF_056402895.1 Rhizobacter sp. P3_B12
GTCCTTGGCCCCGCAGGCCGCGAGCAGCGCGATGACGACCGCCAGCGGCAGCGCTTTCAACGCGCCTCGCGTACCTCGGATTTGGGAAACAACAGCAGCACTTTCCGCCGCGACGTTCTTCAACGCAGACATGCAAATCCCTTCCGGATGCTGCGCCCGCCGCGGGCGCCTGATGAGCTGGGGGAAAGCCGACAAAGCGCAAGGCCGGGTGGAAAACCCGGCCGGACTGGTCGACGATGCGGGTTAGTATACATACACGATTGAATGTAAACGTCCCATTTACCTGCAAGGTAGCGGCAGCGCACTTACCGAGTGCTTACCGGCACCGATCACCGAGGAGTCGCCACGCGATGGCGCGACGAACGAAAGAAGAGGCCCTGGCCACCCGCAGCCACATCCTGGACACCGCCGAGCTGGTGTTCCAGGAGCGTGGCGTGTCGCGCACGTCGCTCAACGACATCGCACTCGCGGCCGGCCTGACCCGCGGCGCCATCTACTGGCACTTCAAGGACAAGGGCGACCTCTTCAACGCGATGATGCTGCGCGTGACGCTGCCGATGGAGCAGATGGTGCACGCGAGCGACGACCCGCAGTTGGACGCGCCAGTGGATCACATTCTGGAAAGCTTTGTCGATGCCCTGCGCAAGACGGTGCACGACCCGCAGGTGCGCCGGGTGTTCGACATCGCGTCCCACAAGGTCGAGTACGTCGACGAGCTCGACAAGGTGTGGGAGCGGCACCGCCAGGTGCACAACGAGATGCTGGAACGCGTCGAGAGCGCGCTGAAGCGGGCGGTGCAGCGCGGCCAGATCGTGCTGCGCGCGCCGGCCCGCACGGTGGCGATCGGCCTGCATGCGCTGATCGACGGGCTGATCCGCACCTGGCTGCTGGAGCCGGACTCGTTCGACCTGGTGCGGGTCGGCCGGCAGGTGCTCGAAGGCTATCTGGCGGGCATGGCGCCGGTGCCACCGACCATCACGCCCGTGCCGGGTTCGTCGCCGGCACCGGCCGGGGCTCGTCGAGGTGCTGGGCGAGCAACGCGATCGTAGCGGCCAGGCCGGCCAGCACCAGCAGCGCGAAGCGCAGGCTCGTCAGCTGCGCGAGCCAGCCGATCAGCGGCGGCCCGAGCAGGAAGCCGCCGTAGCCGAGCGTGGCCATCGCCGCGATGCCCTGGCCCGGGCCGCGGCGCGCGCGACGGGCGGCGGTGCCGAAGACCAGCGGCGCGACCGTCGCGACGCCGAGCCCGACGGCGACGAAGGCCGCGAGCGTCAGCCCGGGGTGCTGCAGCAGCAGGGCCGTGGCGAGCAGCAGGGCGGCCACGGCATTGCCGGCGCGCAGCAGCGTGGAGGCGCGCCACACCGCCATCAACCGGTCGCCGGCCAGCCGCAAGGCCATCATCGCGCAGGCGAACGCGGCATAGCCGAAGGCGCCGAGCGCCGCGCTCAGGCCGAGGCCGTCCTTCACGTAGACCGCGCTCCAGTCGGCCATGCCGCCTTCGATCAGGAACGCGCAGAACACGATCGCGCCGAGACCTCCCATGCCCGGCTCGGGCAGCGCGAAATGCGGCGCCGGCTCGGCCGGCTTCGGCGGCGCGGACTGCAGCCAGCGCATCGCCACCAGCAGCACCCCCGCCAGCACGGCCGCGACCACGCCGATGTGCAGCCCCGGCGCGATGTCGTGGTGCGCCATCGTGCCGCCGAGCGCCGCGCCGCACAGGCCGCCGGCGCTCCACAGCCCGTGCAGGCCCGACATGATGGGCTTGCCGCGGCGCGCCTCGACCTCGACCGCCAGCGCGTTCATCGCGACATCCATCGCGCCGTTGGCCGCGCCGAGCAGGAACAGCGTGAGGGCGAGCGGCAGCAGCGAGCCGACCAGCACCGGGTGCGGCAGCAGGAAGCAGTAGACGAAGCCGGTGGCGAGCGTCAGCCCGCGCGCGCCGAGCTGGCCGATGCCGCGGCCCGCGAGCTGGAACGACGCCAGCGCGCCGGCCCCCATCGCCAGCAGCGCCATGCCGAGCTGGCCTTCGCTCAGGCTCAGCGCGTCGCGCACCGCGGGGATGCGCGAGACCCAGCTCGCGAAGCCGGCGCCGTTGGCGAAGAACACGGCGGCCATCGCGATGTGCTCGGCGCGCGAGGCGGAGGGGGAGGAAGACATGGCGGCTCCGAAGGCGTGGGCATGCTTGAGCGAAATCGATCAAGTTCGAGCATATTAGAGCAATCAGCGAGGCCGGGCAAGCTAGAATTCGCGCCACGATGGTCCGCAAGACACCTGCCCCTCCCTGGTTCGGCGAAGAACGCCGGGCGCGCACGCTGAAGCTGCTGCAGGAGAAGGGGCGCGTCGAGGTGCTCGACCTTGCTCGGATGATGGGCGTCTCCGAGCACACGATCCGCCGCGACCTGCTCGACCTGCAGGCGCAGGGCGCGCTGCACAAGACGCATGGCGGCGCGGTGTCGCTCGACACGGCGCGGCTCGATTTCGCGGGGCGTGCCGACGTGATGGCGGATGCGAAGCAGGCGATCGGCCGGGCCGGTGCCGCGCTGATCGAGCCGGGCCAGACGGTGATCATCGATGCCGGCTCGACCTCGCTGAGCCTGGCGCGCGCGCTGACGGTGCGGCCGGTCACGGTGATCACGAACTCGCTCGACGTGGCGGCGCTGTTCGACCGCGACCCCGGCGTGCAGCTGGTACTGACCGGCGGCACCTGGCACACGCAGGCGCGCGCGCTGTGGGGGCCGGCGGCGCGCGAGATGCTGCAGCAGTGCCGGGCCGACTGGGCGGTGCCGGGGGCCTGCTCGGTCGACCTCGCGATGGGCATCACCGTCACCGACGAGGCCGACGCGGCGACCAAGCGCGCGATGATCGGCGCCGCGGCCCGCACGATGGTGCTGGCCGATCATTCGAAGCAGAACAACGTGTCGCCGTTCGCCGTCGGGCAGTGGCGCGAGGTGCACACGCTGGTCAGCGACCGCGCCTGGCCCGAGGTCCAGGCGMTGGGGGTGCGGGTGCACGTGGCACCCGACTGATCAGCGGGTCTTCAACGAATTTGCTGGTAGTCCACCGGCACCCACACATACCCACGCCCTTCGGCGCGGATGTGCCCGATGCCCGGGAACGGCAGGTGGGCACCCGCCACCAGGAAGCCGCCCTTGGCCGCATCGGCATACGCCTTCTTGCGCTGGATCGCGGCCGGCTTCGAATCGTTGTCGAACGAGATCGTGACCTGCGGCTGCGGGAACTGCACCGCGGCCACGTGCATCAGGTCGCCCCACAGCACCAGCTTCTGGCCCTTCGACTCGACCGCGTAGATCGAGTGGCCCGGCGTGTGGCCGCGCGCGGCGAACGAGCGCACGCCCGGCACCAGCTCGGCCTCGCCGTCGAACGGCTTGAACTTGCCGGCGGCGACGTACGGGTTCAGCGAGGCCATCGCGCCCTGGAAGAAGCCTTGCACCTCCTTCGGGGCCTTCTCCATTGTGGCCTGGCTCAGCCAGAAGTCGGCGTCATGCTGGTCGGCACGCACGATGGCGTTCGGGAACGCCGGCTTGCCATCGGCCAGCAGGCCGCCGACGTGGTCGGGGTGCATGTGGGTGACGTAGATCTCGTCGACCTGCTCGGGCTGGTAGCCGGAGGCCTTCAGGTTGGCCAGCAGGTTGCCGGCCGTCGGGCCGAACAGGCCGGCGGCACCGGTGTCGACCAGCACCAGCTTGCTGCCGGTGTTGATCAGGTAGCCGTTGACCGAGGTCTGCACGGTATCCTTCTGGAACGACTTGTCGAGCAGCTTGCCGACCTCCTTCTGCGTCGTGTTGGTCAGCAGCTGCTTGGGCTGCAGGTCGAGCGTGCCGTCGAACAGGGCGGTCACCTCGATGTCGCCGAGCATCATCCGGTAGAAGCCGGGGGCTTGCGTCTTGAGCTGCGGCGCGCCGGCGTGCGCAGCGGTGGCGAGGACCAGCGAGCCGACCAGCGCGGCCAGGCCGTTGCGAATCCAGGATGTCTTGGATGTCATTCGATTTCTCCTCTGGGTGCGGAATTGCGGGCGCAAGCATAGGGGCGGGTCGCATTCCCCACAGCGCAGAGGGCCGCCTTCCTACACGCCGGCTTTCGCGAGGACGACCAGCGAGATGCCGCGCGCAGGTTCGAGCGCATCGGCGTTCTGGTACGAGTGCGGCAGGTTGCCGGGGAAGGCCAGCACCTCGCCCTCGACCAGCGTGTAGCGCTCGCCGGCCACCATCAGGTTCACGCGCCCGTCCAGGCAGGTGAAGAACTCGCGCGTGCCCGGCAGGTGCGGCGTGCCGCCCATCACCGCGCCGGGTTCGAAGTCCATCACCTCCATCATCTCGTCGGGCACCGATTCGGGCACCAGCACGCGCAGCGTGACGCCGCGCCCCTTGCCGGCCGGGCGGCTGCGCAGCGCGATCTCGTTGGCCGGCCAGTGGCGCACCATCGCGCGCGGCGATGCGAGCAGCTCGTCGATCGGCACGCCGAGCGCGCCGGCCACCTTCACCAGCACCGACAGCGACGGGTTGCCGTCGCCGGACTCGAGCGTCGCGATCGTCGAGCGCGGCAGCGCGGCCGATTTCGCGAGGGCGTCCTGCGTCAGCCCGCGCGCATGGCGCAGGCTCAGCAGGTTGCGGGCCAGGTGGCTGGCGGTGGCGCTGGGGGGAGCGCTGGAGGGGGCGGCGGGCTCGCTCATCAGGCGCGCATTGTCGACGGAACGGACGCTTCGCCAACACAGCGGACCGCGTGCTGGGCGGCGCGCCGGGCGATCCCTATCGTGGCTCCATCACTTCAAGGAGCTTCCTGATGAACACCCTTCGAGACGATCCGCTGGCCGGCCTGCGCGTGGCGATCACCGGCGGCACCTCGGGCCTCGGCCTCGCGCTGGTGCAGGCGCTGTCGGCGCGCGGCGCGCGCGTCGCCTTCATCGCCCGCGATGCGGCCCGCGTGCGCCGGCTCGCGCAGGACCTGCCCGGCACGCACGGCATCGTCGGCGACATCGCGCGCCGCGACGACATCCATCCGATCGCGCTGCAGGTCGGTGCCGCGCTCGGCGGGCTGGACGTGCTGGTCAACAACGCGTCGAGCCTCGGCCCGGTGCCGCTCGCGCTGCTGGCCGACACCGAGTGCGAGGACCTGGAGGCTGCGCTCGCCACCAACCTGCTCGGCCCGTTCCGTCTCGGCAAGGCGCTGCTTGGGGCACTGGCGGCGTCGGCGCGCACCGGAGCGCCCTCGCTGGTGATCAACATCAGCAGTGACGCTGCTGTCACGCCCTATCCCGGCTGGGGCGCCTACGGGGCCAGCAAGGCGGCGCTGCACCACCTGAGCCGCATCTGGGATGCCGAGCTGCGCGAGCACGGCGTGCGCGTGTTCTCGGTCGACCCCGGCGACATGGACACGCCGCTGCATGCGCTGGCCGTGCCCGATGCCGACCCGGCGACGCTGCAGCGGCCGGCCGATGCCGCGCGGACCATCGTCGCGCTGATCGCCAACACCGTCGCCCACGCGGAGGCCGCATGAAGGCCGCCCACCTCCCGACCCAGCGCCCGCGCGGCGCGCGCCTGCTGGTGATCGACCGCCACGGCGAGTTGCACCATGCCGAGCGCACGCGGCTCGCCCAGTGGCTGCGCCCCGGCGACCTGCTGGTGGCCAACGATGCGGCGACGCTGCCGGCCAGCCTGCACGGCACGCACGGGCCCACCGGCGAGCCGATCGAGGTGCGGCTGGCGGGGCGCGCTTCGCTGCGGGTCGACGCGGTGCAGTCCTTCACCGCGGTCGTCTTCGGTGYGGGCGACTTCCGCACGCGCACCGAAGACCGCCCTGCGCCGCCGGCCCTGCACCCCGGTGACAGGCTGCAGCTCGGCCCGCTGCAGGCCAAGGTCGTGCGCCTGCTCGGCCATGCGCGGCTCATCGAGTTGCGTTTCGATGGCGACGCCGATGCCATCTGGGCCGGCATCGCACGCCACGGCCGGCCGATCCAGTACGCCCACGTGCCGCAGCCGCTCGCGCTGTGGGACGTGTGGACGCGTGTCGCGGCGCTGCCGGTCGCGTTCGAGCCGCCGTCGGCCGGCTTCCTGCTCGACTGGCAGCTGCTGCACGCGCTGCGCGAACGGGCGATCGGCTTCGCGACGCTGACGCACGCAGCCGGCCTCTCGTCGACCGGCGATGCGGCGCTCGATGCGCGGCTGCCGTTCGACGAGCCCTACCACCTGCCGGCCGCGACCGTGCAGGCCATCGCCGACACGCGGCGCTGCGGCGGGCGCGTCGTCGCGCTCGGCACCACCGTCACGCGGGCGCTGGAGCACGCCGCGCAGGCCGGGCCGCTGCGCGCCGGCGAGGGCCTGGCGAACCAGCGGCTCGGGCCGGCCAGCCGGTTGCAGGTGGTTGATGCGATCGTCAGCGGCACGCACGAGCCGGGCAGCAGCCACCATGCGCTGTTGCAGGCCTTCGTCGATGCGTCGGTGCTGCGCCGTGCCGATGCGGCGCTGGCGGCGCACGGCTACCGCACGCACGAGTTCGGCGATTCGGTGCTGATCGAAAACGCCCGCCGCCCCCAAAGATCACCGCGCCAGGGTTCACGAACGATCGTGCGATCCATCGAACGGTCCGGGTTCGCCGGCTTGTTGCGGCCGGCATAAGCCCGAATAATCGGCGCCACCCAACAAACAGATGGTTCCGAGGAGACGCATGACCGCGATTCGCACTACCGCTGCCGCCCTGACGCTCGGGCTGGCCTTGATCGCCGGGGCCGCCCAGGCCGCTTCGACGACGACCAAGTTCGAGCCGATGCTGCAGGTGCAGGGCACGCCGCTGCTGCTGAACGGCGCGGGCACGCGCTTCAAGGCGATCTTCAAGGTCTACGACCTGGGGCTGTACACCAGCAGGAAGGTTGGCACGCCTGAAGAACTGCTGGCGCTGGCCGGCCCGAAGCGGCTGCAGTTCACCGCGCTGCGCGACCTGCCGGGCACCGACCTGGGCCGGCTGTTCATCAAGGGCATGTCGGAGAACTCGCCGAAGGAGCTGGTGCAGAAGCACACGCTGTCGGCGACGCGGCTGATCGAGATCTTCTCCGGCCGCTCGAAGATGGCCGCCGGCGAGACTTTCGCGATGGAGTTCGTGCCCGGCAAGGGCACCACCTTCTACATCATGGGCCAGCCGCAGGGCGAGCCAGTGGGCGACGCCGAGTTCTTCGCGATGGTGCTGAAGATCTGGGTCGGCGACGCGCCGGCCGACCACCTGCTGAAGGCGGCGCTGCTGGGGCGCGACAAGGAATAAGGCTGGCGCTCTTCAGGTCTTCTCGAACTTGAACACCGCGACGCTCGCGGTCAGGTTCGGCCGGCGCCGGCGCACCGCGCCGTTCTGGATGCCGAACGAATCGAGGATCTGCAGCCCGCTCTTGCGCGCCAGCACCTCGAAATCCGCGTACGTGCCGACCCGGATGTTCGGCGTGTCGTACCACTCGTAGGGCAGCGCCTTCGTGACCGGCATGCGCCCGCTCGCGATGCGCAGCCGGTTCGCCCAGTGCGCGAAATTCGGGAAGCTGACGATGCCCACGCGGCCGACGCGCGCCGTCTCGAGCAGCATGCGCTCGGTGTTGCGCAGGTGCTGCAGCGTGTCGAGCTGCAGCACGACGTCGAAGCTGCGGTCCTCGAACATCGAGAGGCCCTCCTCGAGGTTCAGCTGGATCACGTTGACGCCGCGCTGCGTGCACGACAGCACGTTGGCGTCCGAGATCTCGATGCCGTAGCCGCTGCACTGGCGGTGATCGCGCAGGTGGGCGAGCAGCTCGCCGTTGCCGCAGCCGAGGTCGAGCACGCGCGAGCCCTTCGGCACCATCTCGGCGATGAGTTCGATGTCCTTCCTGTCGCTCATGCCACGGCTCCCACGGCGGTGAATTCCTTGGCGATGTTGTCGAAGCGCGCCCGCAGCACGCCGTGGTACCGCGCGTCGTCGAGCAGGAACGCGTCGTGCCCGTGCGGCGCGTCGATCTCGGCGTAGCTCACGTCCAGGCGGTTGTCGAGCAGCGCGCGCACGATCTCGCGCGAGCGCTCCGGCGAGAAGCGCCAGTCGGTCGTGAAGCTCACCAGCTGGAACTTGCAGCGCGCGCCGGCGAAGGCCGCCGCCAGGTCGCCGGCGTGCTCGCGCGCCGGGTCGAAGTAGTCGAGTGCGCGCGTGATCAGCAGGTAGGTGTTGGCATCGAAGTACTCGCTGAACTTGTCGCCCTGGTGGCGCAGGTAGCTCTCGATCTCGAACTCGATGTCCTGCGTGCTGTAGCCGGGCGCGCCGCTCTTCAGGCCGCGGCCGAACTTGGCCTCCATCGCGTCGTCGCTCAGGTAGGTGATGTGGCCGATCATCCGCGCCACGCGCAGCCCGCGCTTGGGCACCACGCGGTAGCCGTAGTAGTGGCCGCCGTGGAACTCGGGGTCGGTGACGATCGCGCGCCGCGCGACCTCGTTGAACGCGATGTTCTGCGCCGACAGGTTCGGCGCGGTGGCCACCGCGATGCAGTGGCGCAGCCGATCCGGGTGGCGCAGCGACCAGCTCAGCGCCTGCATGCCGCCCAGGCTGCCGCCGAGCACCGCGGCCAGCTGGGCGATGCCCAGGCGGTCGAGCAGCCGGGCCTGCGCATCGACCCAGTCTTCCACCGTGACGACCGGGAAATCGGCGCCATAGACGCGGCCGGTCGCCGGGTCGACGTGCATCGGGCCGGTCGAGCCGAAGCAGGAGCCGGGGTTGTTGATGCCGATCACGAAGAAGCGGTCGGTGTCGAGCGGCTTGCCCGGGCCGATCAGGTTGTCCCACCAGCCCTCGCTGCGCGGCTCGCCCGCATGCGTGCCGGCGACGTGGTGCGAGGCGTTCAGCGCGTGGCACACCAGCACCGCATTGCTGCGCTCGGCGTTCAGCGTGCCGTAGGTCTCGTAGACGAGCGTGTAGTCGCTCAGCCTGGCGCCGCTGCGCAGCGGCAAGGGCTCGGTGAATTGCATCACCTGCGGTTGGACATCACCCAGCGAACTCATGTGGACACGCACCCAGAAAAAGAAAAACCGGCGCCGCCAAGATGGGGACACCGGTGGGTGCGTCCATTCTTTAGCTGGTTTTTTAAAGCGCCCGCAAGCCGGAACAAATCAGCGCTGGCGGCAAGTATAGGCCGCCGGTCCCCGCCGCCCCCAGTGCGATGCCACTGGCTACGTCGTCGTATCTCTTGAGGGTGAGGCGAGCAATTTGCATCAATTTGTGTGCAATCTGACAGGGATACCTCCATTAAATCGTTGATTTGCCAGTTGTACGATGACTGATGACATTCGATGAAACCGATTGTCATCCCACAACATCAGGAGGCAGACAACATGCAACGACGTACCTTTCTCGGGGCCACGCTGAGCCCCGTCGCGCTGGCCGCTTGCGGTGGCGGAGACGACAACCCGCCCGCGCCGCCCCCGCCGCCGACCGCCCAGGGAATCGCCATCGACGCGCTGAAACGCGCCGTGACTTACATGGATGAAGAGGTGTCCTACCGCGGCGGCTATGTCTGGTCGTACTCGCCGGACCTGACGCAGACCTTCGGCGAGATGGAGGCCAAGCGCACGATGTGCTGGATCCAGCCGCCCGGCACGCCGTCGGTGGGCAACGCGTTCCTCGACGCGTACCACGCCACCGGCGACGAGCGCTTCTACCAGGCGGCCGAGCGCACCGCGCTCGCGGTGGTCGCGGCCCAGCATGCCTCGGGCGGCTGGAACTACATCCACGATTTCGCCGGTGAAGAATCGCTGAAGCACTGGTACGAGACCATCGGCAAGAACGGCTGGCGCCTCGAGGAATTCCAGAACTACTACGGCAACGCCACCTTCGACGACGCCGGCACCGCCGTCGCGTCGCAGCTGATGCTGCGCATGTGGCTCGAGAAGAAGGACGCGCGCTTCGAAGCGCCGCTGAATCGTGCAATCGATTTCATAAGACAGGCGCAGTTCGGTGCCGAGCTCGGCATCGCCAATGGCGGCTGGCCGCAGCGCTTCCCGCACTACGCGGGATCGAAGGTGAGCATGCCGCAGCCGAACCCCGAGCAGATCCCGGCCGGTGTGCACGCCGGCATGGAGGATGGCGACTACACGCTGCACGTCACCTTCAACGACGACGTGATGGGCGAGAACATCAAGTTCCTGACGATGTGCGTGCTGGCGCTGGGCCGCACCGACCTGCTGGACAACATCACGCGCGCGATGGAGTGCATGCGCGCGATGCAGCAGCCCGGGCCGCAGGCCGGCTGGAGCCTGCAGCACCTGTCGCGCGAGACGAACGGCCGCCCGGCCGGCGCCGCCGCCGGGGCGCGCACCTACGAGCCGCGCTCGCTGGCCACGCACACCACGCAGACCAACATCCAGCAGCTGTTCCACTACTTCACGCTGACCGGCGACCGCAAGTTCCTCGCGCGCATCCCCGAAGCCATCGCGTGGCTGAAGACGGTGCCGCTGCCGGCCGACGCGATCCAGCGCAACGCGCTGCTGAACGGCCGCACGCACGCCACCTTCATCGAGCTCGACAGCAACGAGTCGCTGTACGTGCACCGCTACGGCTCGAACATCCACAACGGCGCCTACTTCGCCGACAAGGACCTGACGAACACGCTGAGCCACTACTCGGCGGGCCGCTCGATCGACATCGCCGGGCTGCAGAAGCGCTACGACGACCTGAGCGGCCTGAGCGACGCGGCGGTGGCCGAGCTGGTGGCGCGCTCGCCGCTGAAGGCGACGCAGCCGACGGCGCTGCCGAAGTTCTTCGGCATCCGCGAGGTCGATTTCCCCGACCTGTTCACCGGCGCGAAGATGACGACGCCGGTGGTGCCGCAGACCGAGGTCGACACGCTGGTGGCCGACCTGGGCACGAAGAACTACTGGACGGCGCCGGTGCCCGAGGTGGTGAACCCGTACCGCGGCGACGGGCCGGCGGCGCCGTACACCGGCACCGCCTACCGCAGCAAGCACGTGGGCGACATCTACGACACCTCGCCATACCCGGCCGACAACCCGCCGGACATCGCGCCCTACGTGAAGCGCGACAAGCCGCAGTTCATCGTGACGGCGGACGTGATCCGGCGCATCGGGCGGCTGATCGCGTTCGTGTCACCGGTGGTCTGAGGCGACGGATCCGGACGGGCGACGTGAGCGCCCGTTGCGTCACATCTGCTTGGCCAGCTCCGCCGTCCGGCAGATCTCGTTGTTGTCGAYGGTGACCCACTCGCCGCCCTTCTGCAGGCAGACTGCACGCGCGGTCTGGTGGCGTTCACGGATGCGGTCGGGGGCGGTGGAGACCCGGAACACCGCGCCGGCGATGGCGACGATGCTGATCAGCGCGAAAGCGGTGCGTGCGAAACGGGTGCCCATGGCGCTCTCCGGTGGATCGGCGAATTCTCGGGCATTTGGCCCGACTTTGCATGCTCGCTAGCATCCCCACCTTTGCGCATGCGAGACAGTCGATGAAGCCTTTCGTGTCAGATGTTGCCGAGCACTGGGTCGAGGATGCCGGCGACGGCGATGCCGCCCACCTGGACATCCCGCCGCACGCAACGCGCGAGCGCCGTTTCGAGATCTTCTGCAGCTTCGAGGTGGCCAACCCGCTGGGCGGCGACGACGCGGCCCACGGGTTGCGCGTGCTGGTCAACGGAGCCCAGGAATGGGCGCGCCGGGTGGCGACGCACGCCGGCAGCGATTCGCTGGACGTGCGGCTGCGCAAGACCGTGCCGGTCGGCGAGCCGCTGCGCTTGACCGCCCGCACCGAGGTGCAGGGGGTGCGCCGGGTGGGGCTGAAGATCACGGCCGACGAGGACCTGGACGGCTGAGCCCCCGCGCGCGCCAGTTCGATTCAGGTCAGTGCAACCGCAGCGACGACATCCCGAACAGGCCGATCAGCCCGATCGCGATCAGGTAGATCGCGACGATGAAGTTCAGCAGCTTCGGCATGACCAGCACCAGGATGCCGGCGATCAGCGAAATCAGGGGGGTGAGGCTCAGGTGGATGTTCAATTGAAGCTTCCGTTGGGTCGTTGAAACGTGGATCGTGGGTGGACCTCGGGCAGGTCCCTAGAATGTCGGCCCGCGCATCGAAGACGATGACGCACCGATTCTCCCTGGAGCCCGCCGTGGACCTGAAACTTCCGATTGTCATCTTCGACGAGCTCACCGAGTCCGTCATCCGTTCCACCGGCATGCTCGACCTGGCCAGCGGCGAGATCCGCAACGTGCAGTACGAGGATTACGACGTGAAGGCCGAGGGCATGCCGATCGAGGACGAGAGCTACGAGTTCACCTCCGGGCTGCTGACCAACGGCAAGCGCGACGTGGAGTTCCGCATCGAGGTGGACATCATGTCGGGCGCCTATTCGGTGACGCCGAGCGAGCTGCTGGAGCTGAAAGGCCGCGCCGCCAAGCTGTTCTCCACGAAATAGAACGGCTACCCTTGGCGCCTCCCGCCACGACACCGGAGCCGCCATGCCGACGATGCCCGAAGCCCGAATCCTGATCGCCCAGGGCGGCGGCCCGACCGCCGTGATCAACCAGTCGCTGGTCGGCGCGGTGCTCGCGGCGCAGCGCTTTCCCGAGGTGACGGCGGTCTACGGCGCCCGCCACGGCGTGCGCGGCATCCTCGACGAGGATTTCATCGACCTGGCGCGCGAGACGCCGCAGCACCTCGAGGCGGTCGCCGCCACGCCGGCCTCTGCCCTCGGCAGCACCCGCGACAAGCCCGACCTCGCCTACTGCCGCGCCATCCTGGCGGTGCTGCAGGCGCATGGCATCAGCCATTTCCTGTACATCGGCGGCAACGACTCGTCGGACACCGTGCGCATCGTCAGCGAGGAAGCCCGCCAGGCCGGCCACGCGCTGCGCTGCATCCACGTGCCGAAGACCATCGACAACGACCTGGTGGGCAACGACCACACGCCGGGCTACGCCTCGGCGGCGCGCTTCGTCGCGCAGGCCTTCGCCGGGGCCAACCTCGACAACGCGGCGCTGCCGGGCGTCTACCTCGGCGTCGTGATGGGCCGGCATGCCGGCTTCCTGACGGCGGCCGCGGCGCTCGGCGCCCGCTACCCGGAGGACGGCCCGCACCTCGTCTACCTGCCCGAGCGGGTGTTCGAGCGCGAGCGCTTCCTGGCCGACGTGCGCGCCACGCACCAGCGCCTGGGCCGCTGCGTGATCGCCGTCTCCGAGGGCATCCACGATGCGTCGGGCGAGCCGATCGCGGTGCAGCTCGCGTCGGGGGCCGTCGAGCGCGACGCCCATGGCAACGTGCAGCTGTCGGGCACCGGCGCCCTGGCCGACCTGCTGTGCGACCTCGTCAAGGACCAGCTGAAGATCAAGCGCGTGCGCGGCGACACCTTCGGCTACCTGCAGCGCTCGTTCCTCGGCTGCGTGTCGGATGTCGACCAGCGCGAAGCCCGCGAGGTCGGCGAGACGGCGCTGCAGTTCGCGCTGCGCGGCGACCGCGACGGCTCGGTCGCGATCCAGCGCTGCGGCGACTACGCGGTGCGCTACGAGCTGCTGCCGCTGGCGGCGGTGGCCGGCAAGACGCGGGTGATGGAAGACGTGTTCATCGCAGACAGCGGCAATGCCGTCACCGACGCGTTCCGCCAGTACCTGCGCCCGCTGCTCGGCAGCGACATGCCGCAGGCGCACCGGCTGCGCGGGCATCCGGTCGCCAAGCGACTGGGCGGATCGACGGTAGGACGCTGACGCCCGGTCGGGCATTTCCTACCGCAGCTCCCGTTGCCGGCTGATGGGCCGGGCGGCCGCATCCGGGTCTGATGGGATCCCTCCACCCACTGGAA
>NZ_JBFUGN010000068.1:0-13748 GCF_056402895.1 Rhizobacter sp. P3_B12
GACGATCGCCATGGTGACTGCGGCGCTGGCGTTCGGCAGCAGCTTCGACACCGCAATGAACGCCAGCGGGTGCAGAAGGTAGGTGCCGTAGCTGATGTCGCCGAACCAGTTGCAGACCTTGTGGGTCCATGGCCCGGTCGGCCGGAACTGCGATGCAGCGAAGACAAGCGCGATGGACATGAGAGCCAGCACGACGCCCCTGGGTCCCGTCAGCGTTGCGGTTGCCGTTTCGCCGCTGAGCGAGACGATGGCCGGTGCACAGACCGCGACGAGTGCGAACCGCAGCCACGGTGGCATGCTGCCCCCCACCAGCACGAATCTCCCGATCAGGCAACCCGCGAAGAAGTACGCGACGAAGGCCTGCGGCTGGATGTACGACGCCCAAGCCGACCGGAAATCCGGCGTTCGGGCCAGCGTCAATTCGATGAAGGCGACCTGCAGCGCAAAGAGGACGGCTCCCAGGATCCATCGGGAGCGTGAGAAGGCAAATGCCATCAGCACCGGGAAGGCGAGATAGAAGACGAACTCGATGCCGAGCGACCATCCCCCCAGGACCATCGAGTTGACACCTGGATTGCCCAGACCGAACAGCAGCGACGTCGACAGGAGGCCTTCCCACCAGGCCTGCGAGGTCGGTCCTTCGGCGTGAACCTTGTGGACCAGCATGACGACGCTGGCCAGCAGGAAGAGCGGCATCAGGCGCGCGAAGCGCAACAGGATGAAGGCAGTGAGCGGATACCCCTCATCGAACTTGTCGCGGTATGCGATGGTCAGGCTGGCCCCGCTCAGCACGAAGAAGATGTAGACGCCGAAGAGGCCCCATGTGTGGTGCTCTCCCAGCCCTTTCCACAGCGTGACGTGGTAGAGCAGGACAAGCACGGCGCACGCGCCGCGCAGCAGGTCGAGCCCGACGACTCTAACGGGGGCTGTGCGCTGCATGGGATCCAATGATGGTGCTCACCCGCGGCTTGCGGCGGCATTTCCGCTCCCATGCCGCCAGGGCAAGAATTCCGAAATAGCTCACTGCGTAGGTGTTGAAGATGCCGGTGTAGGGCACCACGAACAGCATGCCGGCAGTCAGGCACCTCAAGGTCAACCCGTACACGGGGCCGGTGCCGAAGCGGATCGCCGTCCTGGCCATCAGCCACATGACCAGCAGGAACGCGACAGGGAACAGGATCCCGAAGTCGATGTAGAGGTCACCCATGAAGCCCCACCACAAGCCCTGATTGGTCAGGGGCGCGTCGGCGCCCGGAGTCAGCGGAAATCCGATGAGTCGCAGAACGGGCGATATCACGAGAAAGAGGGAATGCCTGCCCAGAGCGTATGGGCTTGGGTTGTCCGCGATCAGGCGGATCAGTTCCGCAACGCTTTGCGACAGGTAGATCGACAAGGTGAAGACCGCCACGCCGAGCTGGTCGATTACATGGCTGCCGAGTGGAAGTATCTGGACGCCGAACAGCCGCGCGATGTAGTCGGCCGCGACGGAGTCGTCGCCGAAAGATGCCGTGAATCGCTGGTTGGTCGTGATGACCATGAAGATCGACAGCAGGCCGGCCACGGTCACGATCGGCCACTTCTTCTTCAGCCAGGGATGCGCGACGATGTGTGCAGCAATGGCAAGGCAGATGATGTAGAAGATGAACTGCAGGCGGCTGACGTTCAACTGGAAGTTCTCTGCCAAGGCCAGGCCGATCAGCGCGGCGGCGATCAACTTCTTCCAGCGCGCAGCGCTGGTTCGCGTGTAGGCGACGAAAGCCACCAGGGCGACGAAGAAGAATGAGCGGACCAGGTTGCCGATGCTCGACAGGATCGACGAACTGGAATTGCCTTCGAGCGATGCCTGCACCATCGCCACATAGCGTTCCTGGAGATTCTCGAATGAGCTGTCGCCGAGGATCGAAGCCTGCTCCCTCGCAACCAGCCAGCATCCCACGATTGACAAGATGGAAAAGCACCACACGGCCCGCCAATAAGCCTGCGGTGGGGCCGCGAGCACCGGCGTCGCCAGGCGGCGCCGGTGCTCGCCATGAAGCAGGACGGCATGGCCGGCTGCGATCAGCACCAGCACGCCCGCGATCTGCAAGGCAGAGAGCGCCGTGAACGAAGCTATCGGAAGCGCCAGCAGCACCAGCACCGGTGCCCACCCCCACGCATAGGCGCGGGAGTACAGCGCCCTGCTGTGCATTCCTGATGGTTGCGGCGGCGGTTTCACTGCGATTGAAGGTAGAGCCTGTTGACGTACGGGTCGATCTGCTGATCCGTCGTCGACGGTGGGATCGGCGCATACCGGTACACCGCAATCGGATTGATCGAGTACTGCACTTGCAGCAGCAGCCTGCGGCGCTTGCGCGGCGGCTGCCCCTTATGCAGCCCAAAGGTGTCTTCCAGGAAGGCGTCGCCGGTGCGGCCCTGGATCTTCAGTTGGTCCTCGGGCTTGAACGCCGCCTCGACCTCTGGGTCGGGAATGCGCCGAATCCGCAGGAACCCCGGGTGCCGGTGCGAGCCCCGCACGAAGCAGTGCGGCCCTGCGTCTTCGTCGACGTCGCTCAGGTAGACGAAGAGCTTCACGAAGCGCCATTCATCGACGTCGCGATGATAGTTCTCCGCCTCCTGCGCGCTGCCGTCGGCTGGCAGCGACCACCACACGCTCAGGCTCGAGATGGTCGGCTTGCAACCCAGGTAGGCCGCGGCCGCGGCCAGCAGCTCGGGATGGTTCGCGATCGCGACGATGTCCGGGCTGCGCAGCAGGTGCGCAGTCGCGTACTCGGCCACGTGCACGTTGGCAGGCACGTCATCCACCGTGAAGCCGCTGCGGCCCGGCGCGAAGCGCTCCTTCAGCGGCTGGCCTTCGAGGTGCGCCTTGATGCGTCCGACCGTGTCGGGCGACAGGAACGCCGGTAGGAACGCGACGCCGTCGCGCTGCAGTTCGGCGCGCAGGCGGGCCGTGCGATCAGGGGCTCCCGCCGGCTGCGTGGGCCGCCAGGCCGGCCGCAGCGCGGCGACGCCCGAGGCAAGCACGCGACGCAGCGGCGCCCAGGTGCACACCCGCTGCACCGCAAAGGACCACAGCGACGGCCGCACCAGCAGGTCGAGTCTCATGCGGCTTCCCGGCTCGCGATGGCCGTTTGCTCGGCCGGACGGGCGGGGGCCGCTGGCGCCGTGCGCCGTGCTGCCGCCGTGGCCAGCGCCTGCGCCAGGTCCTGCGGGTTGCAGATCGGCCAGCGCTTGCCGGGGCGCAGCTGGCGCATGGTGCTGCGCAGGCATTGGCGGATGAACTCCAGCCGCTGCTGCGGCGTCGGTTCGACGTGGCCGGCGATCTTCTGCGCGATGCGCTGCGGCCACTGGCCCAGGTCGTCCAGGTCTACGTGCAGTGCATTGGCGTACGGGAACCAATAGCTGGTGTCGCAGAACGACACGATGGCCTTGCCGCGGATGTACGCCTCGACGCCGATGCTGCCGGCCCCCATCAGCACCGTGTCGGCGGCAGCCAGCACATCATTGCTGTACTCGAGCGGCGGCACGCTGATGACCTGCGGCAGGTCACGGATCTGCCGGTAGAAGGCCGTGCTGCGGGCCCCCAGCATGTGCAGGTGCTCCTTCACCACCACGGTGAAATGCGGTGCCAGCGTGCGGCAGATGTCGAGCACCGTGCGCTCGTACTGCAGCGCTCGCCGGTTGCCGATCCAGTAATCGATCGTGGCCTCGGGAAAGTAGCCGAGCGGGAAGTACAGCACCGGCTTGGCCGCGCCCTGGCGGGTCGCTTCCAGCCGAGCACGCCAGTCGCCATGGAAGTCGTTCGGCGACGGGAAGTCGCTCCAGCGGCGGCGCTCCACCACAAAGGGCAGGCAGGCGTAGTGCATATGCAGCGGGTCGCGCTGCAGCCGCGCCCTGGCCGCGAAAACCACCTGCTTCACGCGGTAGCGCAGCATGGCCTTCAGGTGCCGCACCCGCGTGTAGGTGTCCTTCTGCAGGTAGTTCTGCCGGAAGGTGCGGTCGGAGATCTGCCCCTGCACCTCGGTGGTCTCGGCGTCGTCCGGCTCGCGGAAGTTGAACGGCAGTCCGTAGCCGTACTCGGTGACCTGCACCTTGCCCGGGAAGTACGAGTACGCGAAGCCGACGTACACCAGGCCGCGCCGGCGCGCCAGTTCGGCGAGCAGGTGCGTGACGTAGTCGTCGACCATGTGCGACAGCACGGCGACCGGCGCATGCTGGTCGAGCTCTTCGCTCAGCACCGAGGCCATCGCACGCAGCATCCGCAAGGCCTGGTCCGGCGCCAGGTTGCGCAGGAAGCGGCAGCGGTCGATGACTTCCTGTTCGGCGGCGGCATCGAAGCCCGCCGGTTGCGGCGCCTGGCTCAGGCGGGCRTAGAAGCGGGCCCGCGTGTCAGTCGTGCCTTCGCTCTGACCGTCGGTCAGGAAGCGGAACTCGAACCCGTTGCCCAACGCCGCGACGTTCTCGCGGAAGTCGGGGATCAGGTAGGGCCGGCAGAAGACGAAGATGCGGGTGCTGCTCATGCAATCAGATCCCATGTGAGCGGCGTGCCAGGGGCGGCGTCGCGGCCGATCTTCTTGCCCAGCACAATGTCGTAGTACTTCGGCGGCAAACCGAAACCCGGGCGCACGATGCRCACGTTCTCTGCCGTCAGCGTGTCGCCCGCCTTCAACGGCTGGGCGACGTACAGCGTACGACGAAACGCTCGCGATTTTTCCTCGGCCTTGGAGCCGCCATAGCGCACCTCGCCCATGCCCTGCCAGGCCCGCTCGGATTCGATGCGAAGCTGCGCGAATTCGTCGGGCTCGAGCGAGAACGACGAGTCGACCCCACCGTCCGCACGGCGCAATGTGAAGTGCTTTTCGATGACGCTGGCGCCCAGCGCTACCGAAGCCACCGCGACGCCGCAGCCCATCGTGTGATCCGACAGGCCCACTTCGCAGCCGAACGCTTCGCGCATGTTGGGAATGGTGCGGATGTGGGTGTTGTCCGGCGTGGCAGGGTAGGTGCTGGTGCACTTCAGCAGCACAAGCTTGCTGCAGCCGGCGTCGCGCGCCGTCTGCACGGCCTCGTGGATCTCGCCCAGCGTGGCCATGCCGGTCGAGATGATCATCGGCTTGCCGGTGGAGGCCACCTTGCGGATCAACGGCAGATCGGTGTTCTCGAACGAGGCGATCTTGTAGGCCGGCACGCCGAGCGATTCGAGGAAGTCGACCGCGGAGTCGTCGAACGGCGTACTGAAGCAATGCAGCCCGTGTTGCGCCGCGCGGTCCATGATGGGCTTGTGCCAGTCCCAGGGCGTGTGAGCCTCCTTGTACAGGTCGAACAACTGGCGGCCCGCCCACAGGCTGTTGGGATCTTCGATCACGAAGCCGGCCGCCTGCACGTTGAGCGTCATCGTCTCGGCGGTGTATGTCTGCAGCTTGATCGCATCGGCGCCGGCGCGCGCCGCGGCGTCGACGATCTCCAGGGCGCGGCTCAGCGATTGGTTGTGGTTTCCCGACATCTCGGCGATGAGGTACGGGCGGCTGGCGGATCCGATCGGGCGGCCGGCGATGTCGAATGATGTTTGCATGTGAATGCCTTGAGGAGCCTCTGGAGACGGCGAGGCCGTCAGGAGCTGAAGATCGAGAACAACAGGACGTCCTCCGGACGTTGGTCGAGCAGCGCGTGGCCGCGCAGCACGGCCTCCTGCTCGAAGCCTGCGTTGCGGAAGGTGTGGATGCTTGCCGTGTTGGAACGATAGATGCCGGCCACCAGCTTGCGCAGGCGCAGCGAATCGAGCGCGAAGCGGCTCAGCAGCCGCACCGCCTGCGAGCCGTAACCGCGTCCCCAGTTGGCCGGGTCACCGAGCATGATGCCGACGTCGCCCACCAGGTGATTGGGGCTCCAGGCGACCTTGATGTTGCCCACGTGCTGGCCGTTCACCCGTTCGCGAATGCCCAGTAGCAGGATGTTCGGCGATGCCAGGCAGTGCTCGACGTAGCTGAGCAGCTCGTCGACCTGCGGTGTCGCGAACCGGACCTCCAGATACTGGGTCACGTCGCTGTTCGACAGCCAGCTGAGGTACGGGGCGGACACGTCGGATTGCCGCAGCTGGAACAGCTCCACGGTGGAACCTTGGAGAGCAGCAATGAAATCGTCGCTTACGACCATGACCGAACTTTCGGTTGGGGCTGGTACGGCATTTCGCTGCCGCGGAACTGCTTTGAAAACGCCGTTCCCTCGCCCGTATAGTGCGCAGAGAGGAAAAGGCGACGCGACGCCGCGTTGTGCTCCCGCACATCGGCATCGATGGCGAAGGGGCCCTGCACCAGGTGCCCGAGCGCCTGTTCGCCGGCACCCAGCAGGCCGGCCCCGAGACCCAGGCCGTGCAGCGCGGGGTCGAGGTAGAGCGACACCTTGAAGCGGCCGGGCCCCGTGCGGTCGAAGCGGATCGAGCCCACCGGGATGCGACCGACGAAGCCGATCCACAACGAGCGGTCGGGGTCGGCCAGTACGCCGTCGAGCCAGCGGCAGTGGCTGTCGTAGGCGATCTCGCGGCTGTCGTGCGAGGCGCGGCGTGTGCTCGGGTCGCTGCGCCAGGCGTACAGGCGCGACGCGTCTTCGGCGGTGGCGGGTCGCACTGCAAGCATCGGTGCCAGCATGTGCAGCGCGACGCGCTGCGCGCCGCGGCCGTCGACCAGCGTCATCGACTGGCGCGCGAGCGACAGGCGCCGCGCCGGATCGTCGGCCAGCACGGCGACCGCGCGGCCGAGCGTGGCAGGTTGCAGATCGGGCGCCAGCGCGACGGCGCCGATGTCCGCCAACTGCGGCAGCACCATGCGCTGGTTCTCGGCGCAGACCAGGCCGAGCGTCGGCGCACCGATGCAGCAGCGCTCCCACATCGCACCGCCGCCGGCACCGATCTGCAGGTCATGGTGTGCGAAGAAGGTGGCCAGATCGGGCAGGTCAAGCGTCAGCGTGGTCTGCGGCCAGCGGCCGCACGCCTGCATCAACGCCGGCAGATTCGGGTTGGCGCGGGTGCTGACGACTTCGATCGGTCCGGTGAAGCCAGCCACCTCGCGGCAGGCCTGCAGCGCGGCAACCGAGACGTTGTCCGGGTCGGTTCCGCCCAGGAAGATGCCGATGCTGCGCACCTGCTCGTTGAAAGGCTGGCGTTCGGCTCGTGCGTATTGCGGTCCGAGCAGCGCGAAGCGCGGGCCACCGAGCACGGCCGTGCCGACATCGATGCGGCCGGAATACTTGCCGCGGTGATCTGCCGACAGGTTGTGATCGATCAGCAATGTCGCGGCGAGCGGCCGGTCGGCCAGATCGTCGATCACGGCCACACGGGTCGTGAGCACGTGTGCCACGTGCTGGTGCCATGCTTCATCGAGCGCATAGTGGTCGACGATCACCCAGTCGACTGCGGCAGTCGTTCGCAGCGCGGCGAGCGTCTCGGCGGCGTCCTGCAGCGGCGGAACGACCTCGGGCCCGCCCTGATCGCCGAGCAGGTGCAGCGTGAACGGCGTCGCCTCGAGCTGCGCGGCCACGTCGACGCCGAGGCGCCGGCTGACGAACACCAGCTCCGCGCCGGCTTCGTGCAGCGCGTGTGCGAGCGACAGGCAGCGTCTGATGTGCCCGAGCCCGAGGCGCGGCGAAGCATCGACGCGTATGCAGATCCGCATGTGTCAGCGCAGCTTGAACAGCGGCACCAGCGGTTCGCAGCGCAGCAGGGAGCGCAACCGGCCCTGGTCGAGCGCATGGCCGATCATCGGCAGCACCTCGCCATAGGCCAAGACCAGCGCCGCGATGTCGGCCTCGCTGTGCGCGTAGTTCACGTTGTGCGTGCCGACCGTCAGGAATCCGCGCTGGTGCATCTCCTGCATCAGCAGCGTCTTGATCTCGAAGACGCTGTGGCCACGGGCCTCCTTCAGATTGAGAAACGTCCAGGACGGGTGGCCGCTGAGCGAGAACACATCGTCCAGCCGATGGGTCTTGATCACCTCGCCCGCGCCGGCGAGGATTGCGTTCCCGCGTGCGGCCAGCGTCTCGGCCACCGGTTCGCGCTTCAGCTTCAGCAGCGTGGCCTTGGCGGCCGCCAGCGACAGCGTTTCTCCGCCGAACGTGAACGAGAAGAAGATTTCTTCCATGAGCTTCATCACGTCGCGCCGGCCGGCCACAGCCGACACGGGGTAGCCGTTGGCGAGCCCTTTGCCGAAGGTGGCGAGGTCGGGCGTGACGCCGAAGAATGCCTGTGCACCTCCGTTCGCATAGCGGAAGCCGGTGATGGTTTCGTCGAAGACCAGCAGCGCGCCATGTTCGTGAGCCAGGGCCTTCACGCCTTCGAGAAATCCTGGCTGCGGATGGGCGACGTTCATCGGCTCGAGAATCACCGCTGCAAAGCCACCGGGCTGCTGCGCCAGCACCTTGCGCAGGGATTCGAGGTCGTTGTAGGCGAAGGTGTGCGTGAGCGCGCGGGTTGCCTCCGGCACGCCGCGGTTGCGGGCCGTACTGCCGATGTACCAATCCTGCCAGCCGTGATAGCCGCACACGGCGACATGGTCGCGGCCGGTGAATGCGCGCGCGACGCGGATCGCCCCCGAAGTGGCATCGGAGCCGTTCTTGCCGAAGCGGACCATCTCGGCGCAGGGAACCATCTCGCAGATGAGTTCGGCGACCTCGGCTTCCAGCGGATGCGGCAGCGAGAAGATCACGCCCGAGTCGAGCTGGGTGCGCACCGCATTCGTGACATCAGGATCCTGGTAGCCGAGCGTGATGGACGCGAGGCTGCTGACGAAGTCGATGTATTCGTTGCCGTCGACATCCCAGACGCGGGAGCCCTTCGCATGCGTGATGAAGTAGGGCGAGACGCCGTGCGGGTACTGCGTGCGGCTCTTGCTGAAGGTCTGGCTGCCCAGCGGAATGGTTTTCTCTGCACGCGCCAGCGCGGCCTCGGATTTCGTGAAGCTTTTCATCGGTCAGTCCTTGCGATAAGCATGTTCGGCGTCCTTGCGCAGGATGGACAGGCCCAGCCGTTCTTGCGGGTCTGCCACCCAGCCGTCGCCGCCATGCGACAGGCTGAATTTCTCGACGAGACGGTAGTCGGGGTTGGCGAGCAACAGACGCGAGTAGTCCATCTTGTACGACCACAACCCCGGTCGGTGGTGATAGGGGCGCTTGCATGGTACGTCGGGGTCGAAGTCGAGGATCGCCAGCGTGCCGCCGTCGGCCAGCACGCGATCGGCTTCGGCGATGCTGCGAAACAGCAGTGACCGGTCGACAAGGTACAGGCAGAAGCCGAACCAGACCATGTTGAAGTGCGCGTCCGGCCATGGCAGCCGATCCGAGGTGCCGCACTGAAGATCGACGTCAGGCAGGCGCTGAAGCCCGGCCCGAACGGCTTGCATGGAGGGATCGATGCCGTGAGCCAGTACCGGGACGAGGCGTCGCAGTTCCTCGAGATTCACGCCCTCCCCGCATCCGATCTCCAGCACGCGATCGTTCGGGCGGACGTGTGCTGCGATGCGCTTGGCGAGCTCGATCCGCCAGGGGGAGGCCACTTCGAGGCTGGCTCTGTTGCGGGTGAACCAAGCATCGGCTTCTCCGCCTTCGAGGAATGCCTGTTTCTGGATCGGAGTGGTCATGGCGTCCCCATCTTGTCAGCCAACAGGCTCTTCACGAGCCCTTCATTGCGACCGTGCTGATTGATCGCCAGCAGGCGCGGATGAGCTTCCAGCACGCGATAGAAATCGAATCGGTCGCCACGAGAGGGGTCGTCGATGCCAGCCGTGGCCAGCAGCGAGCTCACGAACTTCAGGTCGTCTTCGTAGTCAATCGTCCACCGCAGGTGCGACATGTCGCCGAGGCCGCGGACGTTGGCCGAGCGGAATCGGTCGCCGTGGTTTCGAAGGAAGGGCGTGACGTGCTCCCGGTCGGATCCCAGGCGGGCTTCCCGGTGCGCCGCGTCCAGGGCGTCGAAGGTGAAGGCCTCCACATCCAATCCGTCCGGGAACGTGGGCGGAGCCACATTCGACGCGTAGGACAAGCCGGCTTCTGCCACCAGTCGTTCGAGCACGGAGTCCACGAGCTCGGGGTCCATCAGCGGGCAGTCTCCGGTGAGGCGCACCACGATGTCGGCCCCGCCTGCGACTGCGGCGCCATGGAAGCGCGAGAGGACGTCGTCGAGGCTGCCTCGGTGGCAAGCGTGGCCATGCTCACGGACACAGGCGGCGAGGGCGTCGTCGGATGCATCGTCGCTGGTGGCGACGACGACCTGGTCGACGCGCTTGACGCGGCTCACGCGTGCCAGCATGAAGGCGATCATCGGCATTCCGCACAACGGGCGCAGGACCTTGCCGGGGAATCTCGAACTTGACGTTCGAGCCTGGATGATGGCGACGGTCTTCATGTCAGTCGAGCCTCTTCGGGGGCCACAGTCGCGGATCGACGGCCTGTGGCTGATTCACGGCAAGTTCGGGCGCCTGGATCGCCTCGGCGAGTTCCCATTGCATGGCGATCTCCTCCAGCTGCTCGAGGTTGTCCACGCCGACGACGCATCGGCCGACCACAGGCCAGCCCTTGATGACCGACAGCGCCGCACGGATGGGCGGCATGTCATGGGTGCGGCACCAATCCTGCCATTGGGCGATGGCAGGGGCCGCAGCCGGCACGCGTCTCTGCGCGTCGGCGACAGGCATCAGCAGCAGGCCCTGGAGGAAGGCTGAACGCACGTGCAACTCCACCGCCGCCGGCCAGGCGACCGCCGCCAGGCGCTGGTCGAGCGCGTTGCCCGGCAACTGGGCGATGCCGATCTCCAGATCTGCTGCCAAGCGCGCGACGGCCTGTGGGTCGTAGCCGGAGGCTCCGAGAACCATGCCGGCGTCTCGAGCACGCGGAACCAGCGCGTTCCACGCTGCACGCCCTTGCGGGGACTGCAGGTCGTCTGCGTTGTGGAACATCAGGGCCTTCAATCGCGGCCCCAGGTGCCGGCGCGACGTTTCAAACGCCTCGACCGCTGCGGACGCCGCATCGGCGGGGCTGAGGTCGCCGTGCATCGCCGGCAGCTTGGAGATCACCCGGAACTCGAGGTCTCCCATCAGCCGGGCGAGCCGCCCCTCGATGGATCCGTAGGCCGCCGCGGTGTCGAGGGTGTCGATTCCGAGATCCCAGGCACGGCGAAGCAGCGTGGTCACCTCGGCTTCCGGGATCGGCTCGGCTCGTCCGGCAACACCGTAGGCGAGGCCGAACTGCACCGTGCCCAGCGCCAGCCGGGGTGTCCGCGTGGAGGCGTGCTTCACGTCAATGCTCTCCGCAGGCATGCGATCACGTGATCCTGATCGTCGTCGCCGAGGCTGGCGTACATCGGCAGGGAGATCGCCGACTCGTAGTAGTGTTCGGCGACGGGGTAGTCACCCTTCCCACGGCCGAACTGCCGGAAGTCCGGCTGCAGGTGGACCGGGATGTAGTGCACGTTGACGCCGATGCCCTGGGCCCGCATGGATTCGAACACCTTGCGGCGGCCCGGCGTGGCGCCTTCCACGAGATTGATCACATAAAGATGGAGTGCGGACCGGGATCCCGGCACGCGCCGAGGCGTGATCACCGGAAGGTTCGCCAACGCCGCGTCGTAGCGGTCGGCGATCTCGTGCCGGCGGGCCACCCACTCGTCCAGGCGCCGCATCTGCGACACGCCGAGGGCGGCTTGCATGTCCGTCAACCGGTAGTTGAACCCCAGGGCGTGTTGCTCGTAGTACCAGGGGCCCTGGGACTGGTCCTGCAGCAGGCCCGGGTCGCGCGTCAYGCCGTGCGACCGGAACAGGGCCATCTTCGCGGCAAGATCGGCCCTCTGCGTCAGGGCCGCGCCGCCTTCAGCCGTCGTGACCAGCTTGACCGGGTGGAAGCTGAACACCGTCACGTCGCTGTAGCTGCCACGGCCGACAGGTTCGCCGCGATACGAGCCACCGATGGCGTGGGAAGCATCTTCGATGATGCCGAACCCATACTGTTTCGACAGCTCGTGGATCGCTGCCATGTCTGCCGGCTGCCCTGCGAAATGAACGGGGATCACCACCTTGGGCAAGGTATTGCTGCGCTGGGCGGCGGCCAGCCTGGTGGCGAGGGCCTGGGCGCACAGGTTGTGCGAGATGGGGTCGATGTCGACGAAATCGACCGAGGCACCGCAGTAGCGTGCGCTGTTCGCAGTGGCAAGAAACGTATTCGGGGTGGTCCAGACCGTATCCCCCGGGCCGACGCCGAGGGCCAGGCAGGCGATATGAAGCGCCGACGTCGCGCTGTTGACCGCCAGTGCGTGGGCTGCTCCCGTGTAGGCGCAAAGTGCCGCTTCGAAAGCAGGCACCGCAGGTCCCTGCGTCAGGAAGTCGGACTTCAGGACCGACACGACAGCGGCGATGTCTTCCTCGCTGATGCTCTGCCGTCCGTAGGGGATCTGTTTCATGGTCAGCCCTTCAATCAGTCAAGCTGCGTTCCGACGTGCTTGCGGATCAACGCGCGCAGCTGATCGACGGTGAGAAAGTCGGTGTTGGTCCCGCTGTCATAGGCGAAGCCTTGCGGAACCGGCTTTGCTCCGTTCTTCTCGCAGTACTCCTCGATGGAGAAGGGGCCTCCGCTCGGCAGGATCGCATAGTAGCCACCCAGGTCGACGGTATTGAAACTGTCGCTCGCCGTGATCATCTCCTCGTGGATCTTCTCGCCGGGACGGATCCCGACGATCTGCTGCTTGCATTCGGGGTCGATGGCCGTCGCGACGTCGACGATGCGGTAGGACGGGATCTTCGGCACGAGCACCTCGCCGCCCCATGCGTTCTCGATCGACCACAACACCATGTCGACGCCCTCCTGCAGGGAGATGTTGAAGCGCGTCATGCGGTCGTCGGTGATCGGCAGCACGCCGGTGCGCTGCTTCTCGAGGAAGAACGGAATCACCGAACCGCGGCTGCCCATCACGTTGCCGTAGCGCACGACGCTGAAGCGGATGTCGCGCTTGCCGCGGATGTTGTTGGCGGCGACGAACAGCTTGTCCGAGCAGAGCTTGGTGGCGCCATAGAGGTTGATCGGTGCAGCCGCCTTGTCGGTCGAGAGCGCAACGACCCGCGACACGCCGGCATCCAGGCAGGCCTCGATCAGGTTCTGGGCTCCGAGCACGTTGGTCTTGATGCATTCGAAGGGGTTGTATTCCGCAGCAACCACCTGCTTGAGCGCGGCCGCGTGCACGACGACGTCGATGCCCTCGAGCGCGCGGCGCAGGCGGCTCTCGTCACGGATGTCGCCGATGAAGTAGCGCAAGCCTTCGTACTTCTTGCTCGAGAAATGCTGCTGCATCTCGAACTGCTTCAGCTCGTCGCGCGAATAGACGACCAGTCGCTTGATGTCGGGATGCTTCTCCAGGACGGTCTTGACGAACGCCTTGCCGAAGGAGCCGGTGCCGCCTGTGATGAGGATGGACTTGTCGTTGAGCATGAGGGGGCTTGCGAAGGGGGGGTTCAGGAGCGGGAGGACGCGTATCAGCGACGGTCATCGCGTGGGCCGGGCCATCGACGCCCGGCAACGTGGATCTTTGCGTTCTGTTCCATGGGTGTCGGTTCGTTTCAGTTGTCGGGCGAAATCCCATGGCCATTGGCGGCCACTTCCTGGCGGAGTTGCTGAATCTGGCGCTTCAACGTCTCGTACTCGCGTTCCTTGAAATCAAGGAAGGACTTGGTCAGTTCGATGCGCCGCTTGACGCCGGAGGGAGTCAGCACATAGAGGTAGCC
>NZ_JBFUGN010000069.1:0-13735 GCF_056402895.1 Rhizobacter sp. P3_B12
TTTCATGGCCCGTCGCCCAAACTCCCGCCACTCACTTCGTTCGTTGTGGTCAAACAGTGGGCGACAGTCAGTGCACGAAGCGTGCTGCGCACGCGGGCCATGAAACCAGCCAGCTCCGGCGCCCCGTCCCTATTGGCGCTCCACAGCCTCCCCGCACCCGCCTTCTGCCACCGCCCTGCTTCTGGGGAGGTGACAAGCGAACAAATGAGGATTAAGCCCGGGTTGCACCCGGGCGCGCCATGCGTGTTTTCTGTGCATCGAGCCGCTGGTTCGGCAAAGCCAGCAGCACCTACGAACGTCGCAGGGGGACCACGATCACCAGCGACAGCAGCGCGCCAGCGAGCAGCGGCCACAGCCACCAGCGCGCCGCCCAGCTCGCGTACGGCGTCATGCCCTCGCGGCCTTCGACCGGCGCCTGCAGCACCCCCATCGTCAGCGGCGGCAGCTGGTGCGTGACCCGCCCGGTGTGGTCGATCACCGCCGTCACGCCGGTGTTGGTCGCGCGCAGCATCGGCCGCTGGAACTCGATCGCCCGCATGCGCGAGATGTTCAGGTGCTGCGCCAGCGCGATGGTGTCGCCGAACCAGCCGATGTTGCTGAGGTTCGCGAAGATCGTCGGCGCCCGCTCCGGCTCGCGGAAATGCGCCGCCAGCTCCTCGCCGAACAGATCCTCGTAGCAGATGTTGGGCGCGATGCGCTGGCCCTTCACCTCGAACGACGGCGCCCCGACCGGGCCGCGGTTGAAATCGCCGAGCGGGATGTTCATCAGCTCGGTGAACCAGCGGAAACCGGTCGGGATGAACTCGCCGAACGGCACCAGGTGGTGCTTGTCGTAGCGGTAGAAGCCGCCCGGCCACTTGGCGGTCTCGCGCGACAGCCCGACCGCCGAGTTCGTGTAGCCGGCCTCGAAGCTGCCGAGCGGCACGCCGATCAGCGCCGCCCGGTCGCCGCGCTGGAAGCCGGCAGCGAGCGCGGCCCAGTAGCCCTCGGGCAACTGGTCGGGCAGCAGCGGCACGATGGTCTCGGGCGCGAGGATCAGGTCGCCGCGCGCCGATTGCAGCGTGGTCGCCGCCCACACCAGCGCCTGCGGCAGCTTGTCCTCGGCGAATTTCTCGTCCTGCGCGACGTTCGATTGCAGCAACGACAGCTGCAAACTGCCGCTGCCGCGCGTGAAATTGACCGGCTGCATCGCGGCCAGCCCGCCGACCACCGCCACGCTCGTGATGACGCCCAGCCCGCCCGGCCCGACACCGTTGCGCAAGCCGATCACCGCCAGCGCGCCGAGCAGCGCCGCCACCCAGCCGATGCCGTGCACGCCGATCCACGGCGCCAGCCACGCGAGCGGGCTGTCGACGTGCGCATAGCCCGAGGCCGCCCACGGGAAGCCGGTGAACAACAGCTCGCGCGCCAGCTCGGCCAGCAGCCAGCAGGCGGCGAACACCAGCGCATCGACGACCAGCAGGTTGCGCCGCAGCACGCCGAACAGCGCCATCGCCGCCGCGAAATACAACGCCAGGAAGGCCGACAACGCCACCACCGCAGCGCCCGCCATCCAGGCCGGCAGGCCGCCGTAGCGGTGCATGCTGACGTAGAGCCAGAACGTGCCGGCCACGAACCAGGCCGTCGCGAACGCCCAACCCAGCAGCGCCGCCCGGCGCGGCGAGGCCCGGCTGACCCGGAACGCGAGGCCGGCGACMGCCAGCAACTGCAGGATCCACGCGTGCGTGTAAGTGGCAGCCAGGCTGTGCACCCCGCCGAGCACCAGCACCATCAGCAGGTCCAGGCCGAGGAACATGTTCTCGGAGGCGCCGACCTCGCGGCGGGCGCCCCGGCGGCCGATGCCGGGCGGGGGCGCCGGCGCCTGCGGCTCCACCCGGCTCTGCGTCTTACGCACCGTCTTCGCCCACGGCCGCCTCGGGCGCGCGCGTCACCTTGAACCAGCGCACCGCGCCGCCGCGCGTCAGCATCACCGTGAAGATCAGGCTGCCGACCGGCACCGCCTCGCCGCGGCGCGGCACCCGGCCCAGCTCCTGGGCGACCAGGCCGCCGATGGTGTCGAAATCGTCCAGCGGCAGCACCTCGCCGAAGGATTCGTTGACCGACTCGATCGTGGTGTCGCCGGCCACCCGGTGGCTGCCGTCGGCCAGCGTGTAGATGCCGGATTCGCCGTCCTTGTCGTCGAATTCGTCCTCGATCTCGCCGACGATCTCTTCCAGCACGTCCTCGATCGTGATCAGCCCGGCGGTGTTGCCGAACTCGTCGATCACGATCGCCAGGTGGTTGCGGTTGGAGCGGAAATCGCGCAGCAGCTCGTTCAGGCCCTTCGATTCGGGCACGAACACCGCCGGGCGCAGCAGCGTGCGCAGGTTCAGTTCGGGCGCCCGCTGCAGCTTCAGGAGGTCTTTCGCCATCAGCGTGCCGACGATGTTCTCGCGCTGGCCCTCGAAGACCGGGAAACGGGAATGGCCGGTGCCGATCACGAGCGCCAGCAGTTCGTCGTACGGGGCCTCGATGTCGAGCAGGTCCATGCGCGGGGCGGCCACCATCGCGTCGCCGGCGGTCAGGTCGGCCATGCGGATGACGCCCTCGAGCATCATCCGCGACTCGGGCGCGATCACCTCGCGGTTCTCCGCGTCGGCCAGCGTCGAGATCAGCTCGTCCTTGGAGTCGGGGCCGGGCGACATGAATTCCATCAGCCGCTCGAACAGGCCGCGCTTGTCCGCGGGAGCGGGATGCTTGTCGGCGCTTCGGGAAGATCGACTCGGGTGGGGGTCTGACATCGCGCCGGGGCGAGAGTTCTACAGGGGCAAAAGCTTACTCGAAGCAGGGAGTCACACGGGGTTGACACATCTGATACCTTGAACAAAAGTTTTTCGGCCGCATCTGGCCCGCTTCCTTGTCAAGGACCGACATTCCATGAGCCTCATCCCCGCCACCATCCTGACCGGCTTCCTCGGCTCGGGCAAGACCACGCTGCTCAAGCGCGTGCTGACCGAAGCGCACGGCCAGAAGATCGCCGTGATCGAGAACGAGTTCGGCGACGAGAACATCGACAACGAGATCCTGGTGCAGGACACCCAGGAGCAGATCATCCAGCTGAACAACGGCTGCGTCTGCTGCACGATCCGCGAAGACCTGCGCACCACGCTGAACGACCTGGCCGAGAAGCGCCGCAAGGGTGAACTGAGCTTCGACCGCGTCGTGATCGAGACCACCGGCCTGGCCGACCCCGGCCCGGTCGCCCAGACCTTCTTCATGGACGACGAGATCGCCGAGAGCTACCTGCTCGACTCGATCCTGACCCTGGTCGACGCCAAGCACGCCGAATCCCAGCTCGACACCCGCCAGGAGGCGCGCCGCCAGATCGGCTTCGCCGACCAGATCTTCATCAGCAAGACCGACCTGGTCGACGCCCCGGCGGTCGATGCACTGATCCACCGGATCAAGCACATGAACCCGCGGGCGCCGCAGCGCAAGGTGCACTTCGGCGAGGTGCCGCTGGCCGAGGTGTTCGACCTGCGCGGCTTCAACCTGAACGCCAAGCTCGACATCGACCCCGATTTCCTGAAGGCGGACGACCACGACCACCATCACCACCATGGCCACGATCACGACCATGACCATGACCACGAGCACGGCGAACACTGCGACCACCCGCACCACCATGTGCACGACGACGACGTGAAATCCTTCGTCTTCCGCTCCGACCGGGCGTTCAACCCGGCCAAGCTGGAGGATTTCCTCGGCGCGATCGTGCAGGTCTACGGCCCGAAGATGCTTCGTTACAAGGGCGTGCTCAATATGAAGGGCAGCGACAAGAAGGTGATCTTCCAGGGCGTGCACCAGCTGATGGGCAGCGACCTGGGGCCGGCCTGGGCCAAGGGCGAGAAGAAGACCAGCAAGATGGTGTTCATCGGCCTGGACCTGCCGAAGGAAATCTTCCTGCAGGGGCTGGAGCAGTGCCTCGTGTGACTCCGCTGAAAATCGCATCGAAATTCCCGTCGAGCCGGAAAACAACGTGGCTACAATCCGCGGCGCCCAAGTTTGGCTGCGGGGTGATTGCCCACCCCGCGGAGCGGGTATAACAGCCGTTGCGAGGAGATCTCAGTGACAAAGACCCCGGCCCAGCGAGCAACACCATCCAAGCCAGCGGCCAAAAAGCCTGCCTTGGCTACCAAGACCGCGGTCAAACCAGCTGCCAAGGCCCCGGCCAAGGCAGCCGCTGCGCCGAAGGCGCCAGCCGCCAAGGCACCGGCGGCCAAGCCCGCGGCGAAGGCGGTGCATGCACCGGCCCCGCCGGCCAAGCCGGTCGCCAAGGCGGCCGAGGTGGCCGCGCCGAAGCCAGTGGCCGTCAAGCCGCCGCCCGCCCCCAAGCTCTCCGCCGCCGCCCGGGCATCGGCAGCGGCCTCTTCACCGGCCCCGATTCCACCGGCCACGTCCCGTTTCGCAGACCGCTTCGCGCCTCCGCGGCCGCCCACCCGACAGATGAATTCTCTTGTGACCGACATTTCCAAGCACGAACACAAAGCCGACCCGAAGCTCGCCAACGCCTGGAAGAGCAAGCCGGGCGAAGCCCTGACCGACGACGAGCTGCAGGCCATGCCCGACAGCGAGTACATGAACGAGAAGCAGCTGGCCTTCTTCAAGGCCCGGCTGCAGCAGCTGAAGGACGATCTGCTCAGCAACGCCGGCGAAACCACCGAGCATCTGCGCGAAGACACCTCGATCGTCCCCGATCCTGCCGATCGCGCGACCATCGAGGAAGAGCACGCGCTCGAGCTGCGCACCCGCGACCGTGAGCGCAAGCTTCTGAAGAAAATCTCACAGTCGCTGGGCCGCATCGAGGCCGGTGACTATGGTTTCTGCGACGAAACTGGCGAACCGATCGGATTGGGCCGCCTGATCGCACGGCCGACCGCTACACTGTCCCTCGAAGCCCAGCAACGGCGCGAGCTCAAGCAGAAGATGTTCGGCGACTGACAGAATCCTTTCGCGCACCCCGTCACCCGACATGTCGGATCAGAAAGACAACACCAGCTTCTTCCGAAAGGTTGTCAAGTTCGTGGCCAACCCGGCCACGGACTGGGCGCAGCTCGGCACCCCCACGGAAGAAGCCCGCGAGAGCGAATACGCCAAGTCCGAGCTGAAGGCGATGATCGAGCGCAAGCGGCGCAACGATTTCGTCCGCAAGCGCGAATTCGACATGCTGCGCAAGGTGCGCCGCGAAGGCCTGACCAGCGAACAGCTGGCAGCGCTGGGCGGATCCTCCCGCCTCGACGACTCCGAAGCCCGCATGCAGGACAGCGGTGCCAAGCCGGATGTCGGCGTGAAGGCCAAGATCGACGAGATCGAGCAGCAGATGGTCGGTGACGGCCTCGCCTCGCCGTCGCGCCGCCCGCCCTCTTTCTACGACGCACCGACCCAGCCGGCCGCCATCGGCTACGCGGCGACCGAGCCCGACCAGAGCCGCATCCGCCCCGAGCCGGCCCGTGCGAACGGTGCGCGCCCGCCCGCAGCCAACCCGGTCACCCCCGCCCGCCCGCCTGCCGGCGCGCCGGCCACGGTCGTGATGGGCGCCGGCCTGTCGCCGTTGTCGCCGCTGAACCTCGACATCGGCGGCGGCGACCTGGGCAGCCCGTATGCGGTGGAAGTGAGCGAAGTCGCCCACGRCCCCGAACTCGACGAAGCGGTGATCGCGTTCGCGAATGCCGATTTCGAGAGCTGCGAATCCTCGCTCGCCGCGCTGACCGGCCAGGGCGGCCCGCGCGCCCAGCACGCCGAGACCTGGCTGGCGCTGTTCGACCTGTACCGCGCGATCGGCCAGCACCACAAGTTCGAGAGCCTCGCGATCGACTACGCCCAGCAGTTCGGCTGGTCGGCGCCGCAGTGGTTCTCGATGCCCAAGCTGGTGGCCGAGGCCGCTGGCGAAGAGCGCCGCCCCAGCTCGCGCATCGACGGCCAGGTCGGCTGGGTGTGCCCGAGCATCGTCGATGCCGACGCGGTGGCCCGGTTGCGCTCGCAATCGCTGCAGATGCCGCTGCCGTGGGTGTTCGACTGGAGCTCGCTGCAAAGCATCGACGCCGAGGCCTGCGCGCGCATGAGCGAGCTGTTCCGCGGCTGGATCAACGAGCCGCTCGACATGCGCTGGCTCGGCGGCGACCGCCTGATGCAGRTGCTGCAGGATGCGGCGCCCACCGGCGTGCGCGATGCCGACCCCGTCTTCTGGCAGCTGCGCCTCGATGCGCTGCGCATGGCCAACCGCGCCGACCAGTTCGACGAAGCGGCCATCGACTACTGCGTCACCTACGAGGTGTCGCCGCCGTCGTGGGAGAGCGCGAAATGCCAGGTGCGCATCAGCGGCTCGAACATGAGCACGCAGTCGCCGCCGATGTCGGTCGTCAGCGATGTGTCCACCAGCTTCCTCGAATCGCAGATGCCCGACGAACCGGGCGTGCAGGTCGCGGGGGTCGAGCTGTCCGGCCAGCTGGTCGGTGACATCGGTGCCACGCTGACGAAGATGAACGACGAACTGGGCCATGCCGAGGTCGTCAACGTCTCCTGCGCCCGGCTGATCCGCGTCGACTTCATCGCGGCCGGCGACCTGCTGAACTGGGTGCTGGCGCGCCGCGGCGAGAACCGCTCGGTGACCTTCTCCGAAGCGCACCGCCTCGTCGCGCTGTTCTTCGGCGCGATGGGCATCAACGAGCACGCCAAGGTCAAGGTCCGCGTGGTCTGAATCCCGGGTCACAATCTTCGGCTTGAAGCCTCGCGCTTCGCCCGAATCTGAGACCCCATGGATCAATACCACGGCACCACCATCCTGAGCGTGCGGCGCGGCAACCTGGTCGCGCTCGGCGGCGACGGCCAGGTCACCCTCGGCAACGTCGTCGTCAAGGCCACGGCCCGCAAGGTGCGCAAGCTGTACCGCGACCAGGTGCTCGCCGGCTTCGCCGGGGCCACCGCCGACGCCTTCACCCTCTTCGAACGCTTCGAGGCCAAGCTCGAGAAGCACCAGGGCCACCTGGTGCGCGCCGCGATCGAGCTGACCAAGGACTGGCGCACCGACCGCGTGCTGCGCCGCCTCGAGGCCATGCTCGCCGTGGCCGACAAGGAGGCCTCGCTGATCATCACCGGCAACGGCGACGTGCTCGAGCCCGAGAAGGGCATCGTCGCGATCGGCTCCGGCGGCTCGTACGCGCAAGCCGCGGCGATCGCGTTGCTGGAGCACACCGACCTGCCGCCGCAGGACATCGTCAAGCGCTCGCTCGAGATCGCCGGCGACCTGTGCATCTACACGAACCAGAACCACACGATCGAAATCCTGGGCGAAAGCACCCGATGAGTTCCATGACCCCGCAAGAGATCGTTTCTGAACTCGACCACCACATCGTCGGCCAGGCCGGCGCCAAGCGCGCGGTCGCGATCGCGCTGCGCAACCGCTGGCGCCGCCAGCAGGTCGACGGCGCGCTGCGCGGCGAGATCACGCCGAAGAACATCCTGATGATCGGCCCGACCGGCGTCGGCAAGACCGAGATCGCGCGCCGGCTCGCCAAGCTGGCCGATGCGCCGTTCATCAAGGTCGAGGCGACCAAGTTCACCGAGGTCGGCTACGTCGGCAAGGACGTCGACACCATCATCCGCGACCTGGTCGACATGGCCGTCAAGCAGGAGCGCGAGACGCAGATCAAGCGCCAGCGCGTGCGTGCCGAAGACGCCGCCGAAGACCGCGTGCTCGACATCCTGGTGCCGCCGCCGCGCGCCGCGAGCAGCGATTTCGGCCTGACGCCGACCACGCCGGCCGCGCCGGCGGCCGACAACACCGCGCGCCAGGTGATGCGCAAGCGGCTGCGCGAAGGCTCGCTCGACGACAAGGAGATCGAGATCGAGGTGGCCGACACCAAGCCGACGCTCGACATCATCGGCCCGCCCGGCATGGACGAGATGGCCGAGCAGCTGAAGGGCATGTTCGCGAACCTCGGCCAGGGCAAGCGCAAGCTGCGCAAGCTGAAGATCGGCGAGGCGCTGAAGCTGCTGGTCGACGACGAGGCGGCCAAACTCGTCAACGAGGACGAGATCAAGACCGCGGCGCTGCACAACACCGAGCAGAACGGCATCGTGTTCCTCGACGAGATCGACAAGGTCGCGTCGCGCAACGAATCGAGCGGCGCCGATGTCTCGCGCCAGGGCGTGCAGCGCGACCTGCTGCCGCTGGTCGAGGGCACCACCGTCAACACCAAGTACGGCATGGTGAAGACCGACCACATCCTGTTCATCGCGTCGGGCGCCTTCCACCTGAGCAAGCCGAGCGACCTGATCCCCGAGCTGCAGGGGCGTTTTCCGATCCGCGTCGAGCTCGGCTCGCTGAGCGTCGACGATTTCGAGGCCATCCTGACGCAGACGCACGCGAGCCTCGTCAAGCAGTACCAGGCGCTGCTCGCGACCGAGGGCGTCACGCTCGAGCTGCGGCCCGACGCCATCCGCCGCCTGGCGCAGATCGCCTTCGACGTCAACGAGCGCACCGAGAACATCGGCGCGCGGCGCCTGTCGACGGTGATGGAGCGGCTGCTCGACGAGGTCAGCTTCGACGCGCCGAAGCTCGCCGGCCAGACGGTGTCGATCGGCGCGGCCGAGGTCGACGCGAAGCTCGGCGAACTGGCGAAGAACGAAGACCTGTCGCGCTACATCCTCTGAGCCTGCGCGGCCGCCTCGCGCCGCCAGGCGCCGGGCGGCAGGCCGGTGACGCGCTTGAACGCCTTGTTGAAGGCCGGCTCGGAGTCGTAGCCCACCTGGGCCGCGATGCCCGCGAGCGGTGCATCGCCGGCCCGCAGCAGGCAGCCGGCCCGGAACATCCGCCAGCGCGTCAGGTACTCAAGCGGCGGCTCGCCCACCTGCTGGCGGAAACGCTGCGCGAACGCCGAGCGCGACAGGCCGGCCACCGACGCCAGTTCGTCGACGGTCCAGGCCCGCGCGAGTTCATGGTGCATGCGGCGCAAGGCCGCGCCGATGCGGCGATCGGCCCACGCCGTCAGCCAGCTCGCACCCGCCCCCTCGTCCAGCGCAACGGCCTGCGCATGCGAGCGCACCGCATGCACGAACAGCACATCGGCGAGCCGGCTGATCACGGTGCCGGAACCGAGCGCGGGCGAGCCGGTCTCGACCGCGAGCATCTGCAGCGTGGCCTCGAGCAGCCGGCTGCGGTCGTCGTCCAGCCGCGCCAGCAGCAGCGCGGGGATCAGCTCGACCAGCGGCTTCGCCGCCAGCGCATCGAATTCGAACCAGCCGGTGATCACGGTGGCCGGTGCGCCACCGCCGCCCAGCGTCACGACACCGCCGACGTGGTCGCGCACCGTCTCGCTGCACGGCCGCGTCGCGGAACCGGGGGCGTCGCTCAGCACGTAGCGCGAGCCGCGCGCCATCACGAAGCAATCGCCCGCCGCCAGCGCGACCAGCGGCCCGGCACCGTCGAGCTGCAACAACGCACTGCCCCGCACGACGAGCCCGAAGCGGGCCATGCGGCCGGCCGCGAAATCCAGCCCCCAGGGCGCGCTCAGTTCGAGCCGTGCGTACAACGCGCTGCGCACCCGCATCGCGGCAAAGATGTCATCGAGGGGATCCATCGCTCTTTGGACGGCCAGACAAGAGATCGAGCGTAGCAGGCATTCATCGTCCTGAATCTGGCTTCCAGAATGGACGTATCCACTCTGGACGAGATCACGATGCGAAGCCTTCACCTGGATGCCGACCACCCCGCAGCGCCCCTGGTGGTGCGAGACACGCCAGCGCAACCGATCGGCCCCACCGATGTGCGCGTGCGCGTGCACGCGGTGTCGCTGAACCGGCGCGACCTGATGATCCGCGCCGGCACCTACCCGGTTCCGTTGACGCCGGGGGTCGTGCCGGTCAGCGACGGTGCGGGTGAGGTGATCGAGGTGGGCCGCGCGGTGACGCGTTTCGGGGTCGGCGATCGCGTGACCAGCAGCTATTTCCCGCAGTGGACCGAGGGCCGGCTGAGCCTGGCGCAGGCGATGCAGCAGACCGGCTGCAGCCTGCCGGGCTGGCTGGCCGACGACGTGGTGGTCGACGAAGCATCGGTGCTCGCGATGCCCGCGCACCTCGGCTTCGACGAGGCGGCCACGCTGCCGTGCGCCGGGCTGACCGCCTGGAACGGCCTGACCGGCGGCCGCCCGGTGCGCGCCGGCAGCACGGTGCTGACGCTCGGCGCCGGCAGCGTCGCGGTGTTCGCGATCCAGTTCGCGAAGGCGCTCGGTGCCCGCGTGATCGCGACGACTTCCAGCGACGACAAGGCGGCGCGGCTGAGGTCGCTCGGCGCGGACGAGGTCGTCGACTACCGGCAGCAGGCCGACTGGGACCGCGAGGTGCTGCGCCTGACCGACGGCCGCGGCGCCGACCATGTGATCGAGGCGGTCGGGCCGGCCACGCTGGAGCGCTCGTTGCGCTGCGCCGCGTGGGATGCCGACATCGGCTTGATGGGCGTGTTCGGCACCGACGACGCCCGCCTCGACCCGCGCGCCTTCAGCGGCCGGCTGCTGACGCTGCGCCGCCTTGCCGTCGGCAGCCGCAGCGACTTCGAGGCGATGAACCGGCTGATCAGCGCGCACCGGCTGAGGCCGGTGATCGACCGCGTGTTCCCGATCGATCAGGCCGAGGCCGCCTACCGGCACCTGGCCGACGGCGCGCACCTCGGCAAGGTGGTCATCCGCGTGAGCGGCTGATCACGGCGCCGGGATCACAGCGCCAGCCGATGCGACTGCAGCTCCAGCAGCCCGTCGAAGATCAGCGTGTCGACCGTCTCGAACGGCAGCGGCACGATCGGCGCCAGCTTCACGGCCGCGCCGCCGGTCATGATCAGCGCCGGCGCCTGCCCGGTGCGCTCGCGCAGCTTGCCGGCCATGCGCTCGATCGCGCCGGCCATCGCATGCGCGCCGCCGCTCATCAGCGCATCGCTGGTGTTGGTCGGGAAATCGACCACCTCGCCGGTCGGAGCCTTCAGGCCCGCGGTGCCCATCTCGAGGGCGCGCAGCATCAGCCCGAAGCCCGGCAGGATCACGCCGCCGATGAAGCGGCCGGTTTCATCCAGCGCATCGACGGTGACCGCCGTGCCCACCATCACCACCAGCGCCGGCCGCGGCGCACCGGCCGCCCGCACCCGCTGCCAGGCGCCGATCAACGCGACCCAGCGGTCGGTGCCGAGGCGGTTCGGGTGGTCATAGCCGTTGGTGACGCCGGCGGCATGCGCGGTCGAGACCACCCAGCGCGGCTCGATCTGCCAGTGCGCGAGCTGCTCCAGCTGCTCCTCGACCTCGCGCCGGATGCCCTCGCCGGCCACCACGCAGCCCAGCATGCTGCTCGGTGGCGGCAGGTTCTTCCATTCGGTGTCGGCCAGCCGGTCGATGGTTTCGAGGAAGACGGCGCCGTGCGCCAGCAGCCGCGCGCCCGGTTGCGGACTGCTGTAGTGCGCCCACTTGAGCCGCGTGTTGCCGATGTCGATGGCCAGGAACGTCATGGCCGCAAGGGTAACCGCTGCCGCCCGGGCGACAGGCCGGCGGCCGGCAAACCCGGGAAAGTCCCGGGCCCGCGGGCCGGCCGCTTCAGGCCGCCGATGGCGAGTTGACGGTGCGCAGCAGGTCGCGCGCGCGGGCGATCGTCTGGGCGGCCCAGATGCCCTTGAACGGCTTGGTGATGCGTTGCTCCACCTCGTCGAGCAGCGCCTCGATGTCGTTGCGCGAACGCGCACGCTTCAGGCGCATCAGCGTCAGCGAGCCGGCGACCGGCGCCTCGGCCTTCACGGCGCGCATCAGGATCGCGCGCGCTTCGTCGAGCGCGGCATCGGCTTCGTCCAGCGGCGCCAGGTCGGAGATCGGCAGGTCGCCGAGCATCGAATCGGTGAGCACCGACTCCGGCTGCAGGCTCAGCGATGGCGGCAACGGGCCGGAGACGGTGTCCAGCGGCAGGTCGACATCGAGCGGTGCCAGGCCGGAATTGCCCTGCATCGACCCGGTGCCCTGCGTGAACATGATCAAGCCCATGGCCACCAGCTCGTCGAAGATCTGGTCGGGCACGCCCGCCTGCACGGCAAGCTGCCGCACCTGGCTCTCGCGCCTTCGACCATCGACCAGCAGCAAGACCGTGCGATGCCGCTGTCCCAGTTTTCGTTGTCGACTGCCCAACTCGTCGACGCCTTCTGGCGTCTTCACGGGGATATTGATGCTCGGCACGGAACCACTCCTGATGTTCTGCCCTGGCGCCCCCTCCGGCGCCGTACTTCTGAACGGCGCGATTGTGCCGCCGGAATCGGGTCGGGTAGACCATGATTCCCCGCAACGGAGTGCGGCCGCCCGCCGCGAAGTATCGGCGATACACTCGCGATTGACGTATACGTCAATTGCAACGAACGGAGTCCACGTGACGACCAAGGCACCGGATGGGGCGGATTTCCAGTATGCGGACGCCGGGAGCAAGAAGCGCGCCTTCGACCTCTTCGCGATCGATCCCGGCGCGAAGCCGTTCTCGACCGGCRACAAGGCGGCCGACAAGGCCGCGGTCGACGCGCTGGCACTGGAGCTCGACGAACTGCAGAACCTGTTCTATGCCGACCGCCGCTTCAAGCTGCTGGTGGTGCTGCAGGGCACCGACACCAGCGGCAAGGACGGCACGCTGCGCGGCGTGTTCGGCCAGATGAGCGCGCTGGGCGTGCAGACGGTCGGCTGGAAGGCGCCGACCGCCCCGGAGCGCGACCACGACTACCTGTGGCGCATCCACCAGAAGGTGCCGGGTGCCGGCGAGGTGATGGTCTTCAACCGCAGCCACTATGAAGACGTGCTGGTGCCGGTGGTGAACGGCTGGATCACGCCGCAGCAGGCGCGCCAGCGCTACGCCCACATCAACGACTTCGAGCGCATGCTGGCCGAGACCGGCACCGTGGTGCTGAAGTTCATGCTGCACATCTCGAAGGACGAGCAGCGCGCCCGGCTGCAGGAGCGGCTGGACGACCCGACCAAGAACTGGAAGTTCGCGCCCGACGACCTCACCGTGCGCAAGCAGTGGAAGGCCTACCAGCAGGCGTATGCCGATGCGATCGCGGCCACCGGCACGCGCTGGGCCCCGTGGACCGTGGTGCCGGCCGATTCGAAGACGCACCGCAACCTGATGATCGCGACGCTGGTGAAGCGCGCGCTGGTCGGGTTGAAGCTGCGCTACCCGCCGGCCAGCGACGACCTCGCGAAGCTGCGCGTGCGCTGACACGGAGACGACCGCATGACTGACTTGTCCGCCGAGTTCAAGGCTTTGGCCGCCTATCGTCCAACGCACAAGGTGCGCTTCGTCACTGCCGCGAGCCTGTTCGACGGCCACGACGCGGCGATCAACATCATGCGGCGCATCCTGCAGGGCATGGGCGCCGAGGTGATCCACCTGGGACACAACCGCTCGGTCGACGAGGTGGTCACCGCGGCGCTGCAGGAAGACGTGCAGGGCATCGCGATCAGCAGCTACCAGGGCGGGCATGTCGAGTACTTCAAGTACATGGTCGACCTGCTGCGCGAGCGCGGCGGCGCGCACATCCAGGTGTTCGGCGGCGGCGGCGGCGTGATCGTGCCGGCCGAGATCGCCGAACTGCAGCGCTACGGCGTGAGCCGCATCTACAGCCCCGAAGACGGYCAGCGCATGGGCCTGCAGGGAATGATCGGCGAGATGGTGATGCGCTGCGACAAGGATC
>NZ_JBFUGN010000070.1:0-13629 GCF_056402895.1 Rhizobacter sp. P3_B12
GTGCAAGAACGTCGCCTGGTCGCAGACCATGCCCTACAGCTACACGATGTTCGGCATCGACAGCAGGGCGCTGGCCTTCGGCGGCGTCGAGAGYGATGCCGCCGCGGCGACGCCTCTGGCCATCACGCCGGCCGACACCGGCAACCGCCTCGTCGTCTCGAGCAGCATGATCAAGGGCACGGGATGGCTCTCGGCCACCCGCACCTCGGCCAGCGGCATCAGCGTGGCGGCCACGGCCGCGTCTCTCGCGCCGGGCAGCTACCAGGGCACGGTGCAGGTGCGATTCGCCAACCTGGCGAATTCGCCGATCCTGGACATTCCGGTGGCCTTCACGGTCGGCTCGGGCCTCAAGGCCCCGGCCGCCGGCCAGCTCGTCATGACCGCCAACACCGCCACGATCACCGGCACCGCCGACRTGGCCTTCAACACCAGCCAGGGCCACGCCTGGACGGCCAGCAGCGACCAGCCCTGGCTGGTGCTCGACACACCCGCCGGCGCCGCCGCCGGCACGCTGCAGTACCACGTCGACCTGGCGCGCGTGGGCGAGGTCGCCAACTGGGGCTCGACCATCGCCAACGTGACGATCCACGCCGCGGGCCTGACCGATGCCACGCTCCCGGTCACGCTGAGCAAGCAGCTGCCCGAGATCTACACAATCTCGCCCGCGACGATCCTGGCAGGGCAGCCGGCCACCGTGCGCGTGACCGGCCGTGGCCTGTCGCAGTTGTCCGGCATCGGGCGCATCCAGGTGGCCGGCGCTGCCGGCGTCACCGGCACCGTGACCAGCGATCGCGAGGCCGTGCTCAATGTCCCCGCGCTGGCGGCGGGCCGTGCGACGGTGTCGGTGACGAACGCTGCGGGCTTCGCGGCCTGGAGCGGCGCCATCGGTGTCGCGACGCGGGGTGTGCTGCCGTCGAGCACGGTGGCCAACGCCGGCGAGAAGCGCTCGGCGCTGTTCGACCCCACGCGCAATGCGCTGTACGCCATCAACCTCGATCAGAACACCTTGGTGCGTTTCCGCTATGCGGGCGGCCAGTGGCAGGTCGACGGGCTGCCGATTGCGGCCATCGGCGACCTGGCGATGTCGCCGGACAGGCAGACGCTGTACGTGGGCTCGGGCACGCGCAACCTGCTCGCCGTCGATGCGGACACGCTGCAGGTGAAGAACACCTACCCGCTGCCGGCGCAGATGGATGGGTCGGTGTCGCCGTCGAAGTACTTCACGCGCGGCATGGCAACCACCAGCGACATGCGCCTGTGGTTCGGTGGCAGCCAGTGGTCGAGCATGGGCTACTTCGACATGCTCAGTGGCAGCTACGGGGCGCTGCCGGTCACCGGCTCGAACTTCAGCCTGTACTCGCCGGAGTTCTACGCGCCGGGCGATGGTTCGAAGCTGTTCGTGCTGAACCCGCCGATGCTGTCGCCGAGGTTGCCCAGCTACCTGTACACGCCCGCCACCGAGAGCCTGAGCTCCCCGTCGACGCTGCCCAACCCGTACCGCAGCGTCGCCTACGACGCGACCGGCAGCAGGGCCCTCGTCGATGACGAGATGCTCTACGACGGCGTCAACTTCAGCCTGATCGGCACGGCACTCATCAGCTCGGCCATCGGCACCAACGCCGTCATCTCGCCCGACGGGACGCGGATGTACCGGCTGGTCACGGCCGACCACGACAGCCTGGTCATCGACCACATCGATGTGTACGACACCACCCAGGTGCAGCCGGGCACCTCGGCGCTGGTGAAGCTGAGCCAGATCGCCGTGACAACGCAGGCGCTGGACTGCGGGGTGCAGCCGGCCTACGGCTGCGACGTGCGAGGCGCCTTCGTGATCAGCCCGCTGGGCGACACGCTGTTCTGGGTCGGCAACCAGCGGCTCGTGGTGTTCCCGATTCCGAGTGCGCTGTCGGGGATCCAGTCGGCGTCGCCGCGCTTGCTGAAGGCGGCGAGCCGCTGATTCGCCAGGCAGTCGCTTCCCCTCTCGCCGGGGGAGCGCTGCCATGTCCCTCACATCCAGCTGGCCACTTCCCGGAACAACAGGCCGATGAACTGACGCTGTTTCCTGATGTTCTCTTCTTGAGCGATTTCCTTGACGTCGTCGGACCACCGCCTCTGGAGCCACTCTCTCGTCATGCCGGTTTCACGGATCACCAACTGGTAGATCTCGTCTTCGTCCAGCAACTTCACGTACCGGTCTTCGGGGTTGCCGCTGGCCAGCATTTCTCCAATTCGCTTGCCATCCTTCCTGTGGAAGATGGTGGGCGGACCCTCTGCCGTGTTCTGTTCTGAGTGTGCGGTGAACTCCTGCACCTGGGTCCGCCTCACCTTGCCCAGCCCTGCCGAGAAAAGCACCAATTCCGGTTCACCGCGCCCGCCGTCCTTCTTGACGAGATAGCCGTCGCTTCCCGGATGCATGGCCTTGACGCCCCTGGCCTCGATGTCGCCGTTCCCGCCGAAGGACTTCAGGCCCTGGTGCCTGAGGGTGCCGTCCAGGTGCTCCCAATCCTCAAACTGCTTGATGACCAGAGGGGACCTGGCCTTGAAGGTATGCAGGAACTGCTTCGATCCGTCTCCTTCGAACTTGATGGCAGCCGCTTGCAGACTGAACTCTTCGTCGAAAGAAAACCATGCCGGCGCATTCGGCACCAGCACCACGGCCCCTTCGTCGCCCAGGGTGAAGCGTTCGGCAGTGGTGCCGTGAATCAGCGCGGTGCCTGTCGGGACGGACGCATCGGCGGCCTTGGGTGCGTGTTCGGACTCGTCCCACAGGTAGCGCTGGCTTGCCAGGTCCCAGGCGGCGGTCTTGGCTGTCTTTCCGAGCCGGAACCTCACCACGCCTGCTTCGTCGCCCATCGAGCCATCCACCAGGAACAGCTGCAGGTTGCCGAATACCTCCGGATCGAGGTAGTGATCTTGCTCGTCCTCTTTCACTGGTTTGCGTTGGGCCACCCTGGCCGGCCCGAAGATCGCTCGCAAGGCTTGGCGCTGCGCCAGCATGCGCGGTGACTGGTTGATGTCGATGTGCGAGGCGGCGCGCTGAACCAGGGCCCCACTCCGCGCGGACCGCGCACCTGCCTCAACCGCGGCGGGCTGGCATTGCACGGCACTGGCATGGACATCACGGGCTTTCATGGCCTGCACGATAGCCATCAAGTCCGCCACCGCACATCAGCCTGGTGCTGATATTGCAATCCGGTTCCGGGAGCGTTTCGGGTTTGCGCCGACGGYCATTCGAGGGCATCGGCGCGCCGGTGCATGAGAAGATCCCGGCACAACGAGGAGAGGGCCCTTCATGACCGGAAGAGCTGAATCGCTGCAGCAGTCAGGCCGACCTGTCTTCGCGAACTGCGGATCAGAAAATGGCTCCTTCGACTCCTCCTCCCGTCGCCAGTGGCCCCGTCCACTTCTCCACCGCCGTCTATGGATCGCCACAGCAGGCCTTCCAGCGATTTTGCGAGCTCACGGCCGACATCTGCGATGTGACGATGCTTGGCGATGCCGCCAACTTCCAGGTGGCGACGACCACCTGGCACCTCGCGGGTGCGCTGCTGCTCGAGAACAGATCGAGCACGCTCAAGTACGACAGAACGTCGCTGCACGTCGGACGGGGCATCGACCACTTCCAGATTGCGATGTACCTTTCCGGGGGCGCCGAGTTCGTGCAGGCGGACCACGTGCTGCACCAGCGCGCAGGCGACGTCAGCATCATCGACATGGCGCAACCCAATCAGACCCGCGAACGGCCGGGCGCGGACGGATCGGCGAAGGTACTGACCTGCATGCTTCCGCGGGCCTTGGTGTCGCCCGCGGCATCCCATGCGGCCCCACTTCCCTCGCTTGCCGTCCTCGGGCACGACACGCCCTATGGACGGCTGCTCGGCGACTATCTGCTGGGCCTGCGCCGAGGTGGCTGCGACCTCACTTACGGACAAAGCCAGGCCGCGGTTCAGGCGCTTGCCCAGTTGGTCCTGGGCAGCAGCGGGCACAGCGCGGACACGCGGGCGCCCGCCCACCGAACCAAGCAAGCCTTGCAAAGCCAGGTCAGGCAATTCATCGAACAGAACCTGGGATCGGATTCGCTCGACGTGGAGGGCTTGTGCCGCCGCTTTGCCGTCTCGCGAGCCGGCCTCTATCGGTTGTTCGGCTCGACAAGCCCGGCGAACTACATCCAGCAACGCCGCCTGCAGCGCGCGTTTGCGATGCTCATCTCTCCCGCCTTTCGATCGTGGCGAATTCTCGATGTGGCGGTCGAGTGCCAGTTCGCCGGTGATGCTGCGTTCATTCGGGCGTTTCGAAGGGAGTTCGGCCTCACGCCGGGCGATGCCCGCGACCTGTCGGCTTCCGCGGTTTCAGGCGCGCCACCCCGCGGCCATGCGAATGGCCATCCCTGGCCCGACGCAGAGGCCGTCAACTGGATCAAGCAGCTCACCAGCGCGATGCCGCAGCCGGCCTCGAGTACGTAGTTGAGACGCCCGGCATGTTCCGTTGGAACGCGCGGCATGTCGCCGGTTTCGGATCGGGCGTAACTTGCGTTCGCACCGATTCTGGTGCGACAGCCCAGGGAGAACTCCATGACCACCGCGCTTGGCCGGCCATCCGCTTCCATCTTCGATCACACGCAGCTGCACGTCGCCTACGTCACCACAGACGGCTCGATCCTCGACGACTACTACGACAGGCAGGCAGGCTGGATGAGGCAAGACATTACCGCCCGCATCAAGGGAACGCCCGCAGCGGCCCGCGAACTCACCACGATCGTGACCAAGGACCAGTGGCACGCGATCTACCGCACCGCGGACAACGGCCTGTCTCACTTGTATTACCGAGAGAACGAAGGCTGGTTCCATGACGACCTGACCGGCCTTGCCAAGGCGCGGGCGACGATCGGTGCCGCTTCGTTGGTGGTCACGCCAGGTCAATTGCATGCCTTCTATCGCGACGACCGCAACCACGTCTCGCACGTCTACTTCCGCAAGGGTGAATGGGTGTGGGAAGACATGCAGACCGTCGTGCCGGGAAACCTGCCTGACGCTGCCGAAGACCCGGCGGCCATCCACGCCTATGAGCAACTCCACGTGGCCTACCGCGCAGGCGACGGCCAGCTGGGCCACTTCTATCACGACAACAAGAAGGGCTGGGTGCGGCAGGACATGATGACCCCGGAGAATCGGGCGCCGCGGGCCAAGGGCGTGCCGGTCTTTCTTGCGTACCACAATCGTCTCGAGTGCTTCTATCGAGACAGTGCCGATCACATTGCGCGCCTCTATTTCGCGAAGGGCGGCTGGCGCTACGAAGACCTGACGGTGGCCAGCGGGTGCCCCGTGGCAGCCGCCGGGGATCCCGCGGCCATCGATCACAAAGGCCCGCACATCGTCTTTCGAGACGCCGGCGGGCATCTTGCCGACGTATCGATGCCGCAGGACGACACCTGGGTCTATCGCGATCTGACGCGCGAGAGTTCTGCACCCAAAGCCGTGAGCGATCCGGGTGTCGTCGCCCACGAGGGCCACTGGCACGCCGTTTTCGTCGCGGAAGACGGCCATGTCCACGATGTGTACTTCGATGGCACCTGGCACACTCAGGATCTGGATGCGCTCGCGAAGAATCCCGCTCCCATCGGAAAGGTGGCCTTGCGCAACGAGGGCGCGTACTTCGTGGCGGTGCGCTTCGACTACCTTCGGAGCGATGGCCGCCAGCGCATATCGTCCGCGACCACCGGCACGCCGTTCCCTGTCGGCGAGAYCAACATCAGCGACCCCGGTGACCATGGGGTTCCTGAAGGCGCGGAGCTCTGGATAGAGATCCAGGCGACCTTGGGGGAATCCGCGCAAGGACATCAGCACTTCATCTACCAGAAGGGCGTTGCGCAAATGGCTCGCTACCACTGCAGTGGCACGACGCTGGATGTCGATCTCTCGTTCGACGGAGTTCGTCCTGGCTCCGCCGAAGCCGCCGTGGATGCGACAGATTCAGAGCTTCAGGCCTGAGGCTCGTGCGAGCGGGGAGGAGGCTCCAGCGCAGACAGCCGCTGCTTGAACAGCGCCGGGAACCGCGCGCGCCATTTGGCATTGGCGGGCGACGGATGGGGCATCGGGTGCAGGCAGACGCTGCGCCCCAGCCCGGGCAGCGGCACTTCGATGCTCCGCTCGTACTTGATGTCGCCCTGATCCCAGAAGGCGTGGGGCTTCTGCCGGGTCTCGTCGGGTTGGCCGATGCCGAACCAGAAGAACGCCTCGGTGCCGAAGGTCACGACATCGTGGCCGCCCCACTGGTCGTGCATGAGTTGCAGCAGCAGGGGCTGGCACGCGACCCGAACCTGCGGGACCCAGGGCTTGTTGCCCTTGGGCTTGAACGGCACCGTGCGGGATCCCTGCCGACGAAACAGAGGGCGGCGCCGCGCGGCCCGCGGGGAAGCACCGGTCGAAGTTCGGGCCCGTGCGCGTCGGTGTCCAACTGAGCGTGCCCCCGCACGATCCTTTGCAACTCGCTGACGATGCGTTCAGTCATCCCCCACGCCTTCCCGTCATGGCGCCTCGTGCGGCGGCCACTTGGCGCGGCCCTGGTTCAGCTGCGCCGCGGCGTCCCCTTCCGCACCGAGCGACGGGATCGCGGCCAGCTTGCCGTAGACCTGCGGCGAGAACACCGCCTCGAGGTCGCCGACATCGGCTTGCACGTTCAACGGCTTGCCCGTGGTGAGCTTCTTGTCGTCATGCGGGTCACCCGCCGACGGATGCAGGCCCCAGGCGACATCCCGACCCGGGCGCATCGCCGACATGCCTTGCGCGTAGACGCGCGTCACGCGCTCGATGCCCGCGTCGCCTTGGTTCAGCTCCGGCACGAAGGTCTTCGGATGGACCTCCCCCGTCTGCGTCGACGCCTCGGCCCACTCGTCGGCATAGCCGCGCCGGTGCGCCGCGTAGAAGCCGCTGCCCTTGGCGGTACCGCTGTTCGATCCGATCCGCGACGGATCCATGCCGGTGTCGATGATGGAACGACCCGCCGCATGGTTGGTGCCGTGGTAGCCGACGAACTCGTACCCGGCCTGCGTCAGTGAGTGATGCGCCGTGGAGACGGACGCCGCATCCGGGCTCTCGCTGAGCAGCCCGTCGCGCGTGCCGTTCAGCCAGGGCTCGTTGAGGCCGGGTCGCGCACGCGCCGACGCATTCGGCAGCGGCGCCCGGGGCGCGAGATCCCCGAGCCGCAGAGCGGTGCCCGGCGGGGGGCGGTTGGTCAAGGTTTCCAGCTGGCCCAGGCTCTGCGAGCGCCCACTCGGCCCCCGCGGGCGCTGCGCGGGTGACGCGTTGTCCGCCGGGCTGGTGGAGCGGGGCGAGCCGATGGTGGGCGAGGGCGATCGATTGAGGCGATCCAACATGATCGCGGTCTCCTGCGGCGATGAGGTTGGGCGATTCTCGGGGGCTCATGGTGGACGGCGGGTGGCCAGCCGAAGCGGCAGACGGCCTGCCGAAGCCGCTCGGGGTATGGCTGGCGACGATTCGAGCGGAGTGCAGTCATGCCTCCGGATGCAGGAGGTATCTCGGTGAGAATGCCGTTCAATTTTTCTCAGGAGAACTCGTGAGAGCACTTTGGATGCTGCTATTGCTGGCTGCTTGCGCAACCCCGCCCCAGGGTGATTTGTTCACTCAACCGCCACCGCCTCAGCCGGGCTACGCAACACTTGTCGCCTATTACGATCCGTGTTGCCTGGCAGGGTTTGCCCCCGTCACGTTCTCCATCAACGACACACCCCAGGTGGCCAGTGTCTCCATCGGTGGTTACAGCGTGATCTCATTGGCTGCCGATGCGACGTACACCCTGACGGCAGGCGACCCGTCTCCCTACAGTCCCACGGTCACCGTTTCACCCAAGAGCGGGGACGTGATCTTCGCCCGGTACTACCTCGGGGCGGGTTCGTCGACCTTGACGGGAAGTCCGGTGATGCCAGTGTTGTTCACCAAGACCGCCAACCTCGAATTGGTGAACGCGCCCAACCTGTCGAGATACCGCATTCAACCGGCCATTGTCGAGACCGTGCGGCCCAAGTGAACGCGCACGGCGGCCCGCCTTCACGGGCCGCCTGCATCGACACCTTGGACTCGATCAGATCCAGACTGATTCTGGCTTTCCGATTTTCATGAGTCGCTGCTTGAGCAGCGCGGGGAACCGCGCTCGCCATGCGGCGTTGGCAGGCGATGGATGGGGCAGCGGGTGCAGGCAGACGGTGCGCGCCAGCCCGGGCAGCGGCACATCGATGCTCTGCTCGTACTTGCTGTCGCCCTGGGCCCAGAAGGCGCGGAGCTCCTGCCGGGTTTCTTTCGGCTGACCGATCGCGAACCAGAAGAATGCCTCTCTGCCCAAAGTCACGACATCGCGGCCGCCCCACTGGTCGTGCATGAGTTGCAGGAGCAAGGGCTGGCACTCGACCCGCACGCGCTGGCTCCAGGACTTGTTGCCTTTGGGCTTGAACGGCACCGTGTTCATCCAGAAAAATCGCTCGCCGACTTCGCGCCCACTTTGCTCGCTCAGCTCGACACCCGGGCTGCAGACCTCCAGCAAGCAACTGCGCAGACGCTGCCCGGACTCGCCGATGAAGGGGAGGCCGCCCTCCGCCTCCTTCTCGCCGGGATCCCTGCCGACGAAGCAGATGGCGGCGGCGCGCGGGCCGCGGGGAACCACCGGCCGAAGCTCCGGGCCGTGCGCGTCGGCGTCCAGCTGCGCGTGGCTGCGCACTATGCTTTGCAATTCGCGGACGATCGTTTCAGTCATCGCTATGCCTTTACGTCAGGGCTTCTGCTTCTTGGCTGTGAGCTGCTGCAAGGTAGACGACGGCCTTGTCGATCGTGGTGAGGCCGGCACAGTCGCTGTCGCTCATCTCCACGCCGAACTCGTCTTCGAAGGCCATGATGAGCTCGACCAGGTCCAGCGAGTCTGCCTTCAGGTCGGCGAGGAATCGGGATTGCAGCTGGATCTGCTGGAGCGGGATGCCCATGTGCTCGGACACGATTCGGCAGACGCGGTCTTGGATGGAGCCGACGGGCTTGGGCGGCTTGGGCTTGGCTGGGGGATCAGCGGCCACGCTCGGGGTGGGCATGGCGGCGGTGGCAGATGTGGCGAGAGCGAGGGAGACGATGTGGCGGCGGTTCATGGGATTTCAGCCTATTGGTACCAGCGAGTTCTCCCGTGAGGGGGCTCTGATGACTCGCACTTTGGCGTTGGACAGCGTCACTGCCAGACACTGGCTGCATTCACCTCTTCTTTAGGCGAACATCACTCCTGCTGCCCGCCGGCACCCTTCCCGCCATTCACAAGGTAGCCGCTGATCGTCGCCCTCAGCTGGGCAGCGTAGTTGTAGACAGCATCGACGTCTTCCAACGCGAACTGCTCTTCCTCCCGCTTGTCATTGAAGACGCCAAGGCGGAGCTTCTCGGTGTTGTTGAAGCGAAGGCGACAGATCGGCTTGCGGTTGTTGTCGTCCAGCAGGATGGCGCAGTAGCTTTGCGCATCGCGCATCACCACGCGCTTCGTCGGAATGAGATCCCGCACGATAGCTCGCACTGTGTGAAAGCCTTCCAGCTCCTCGGAGCTCGTGGCGACGGCCACCTCGCCAGTGGTGCCGTTGTCGCTGGTACCCGCCGGCGCATTGGTGGGCGCAGTACCAGCCGCCGGAGCGGTGATGGGAATCGTCTCCACCAAGCTGGGAGACTCGGGCGTCATCGCGCCTTTCAATCGCTCGTTGATCTTTTCGCCAATCAGCTGATCGAATGCCCGCTTCGCGATAGCAGTGAACTGCTCTTTGACTGCGGGAGTGAAGCGCCGATTGCCGAGCAGGTCGACAGACAGGATCCGAACAAAGTCCTCGGATGGCGAATGGATCCATTGGCTGAGCCGTGTTTGGATAGCCCTCGTGTACTTCAGCTCGTTGGCCGTCGTGAGAATCGTGTCCAGGTCGTATGCGGACTTCGCGAACTTCTTGAGCTCTTCGACATCGCGCTCCTTGAAGTCCAGGATGCTGAACTCGAAGAACGGCTTCTCGTCCATCTTGTTCGGCTGCTCAAGATCCGTAAAGAAGCGGTAGGTCAAGCCGTTGGTCAACACGCCGAAGCGAGCGTCGGTGACGTGGAAGTAGCGGAAGAGCTGCGCCGCATGGTTGATGTGGAGATCGGCCCCGGATTTCTTGCACTCGAACAGCATGATCGGCTTGCCGTCTCGAAGGATCGCGTAGTCGACCTTCTCGCCCTTCTTCGTTCCCACATCGGCGATCAACTCGGGCGTGACCTCCAACGGATCGAACACGTTGTAGCCAAGGATCTGGATAAAGGGCATGACCATCGCATTCTTGGTCGCCTCCTCGGTCTGAATCATGTCCTTTGTGTTCGCGATGCGATTGGCAAGCACGCGGAGGTGGTCGATGAAGTCCATGTCGCCTTTCGTTGGCTAAAGTCGATCGCGATGCTGAGGCCGTATTTGTTGTTGGGTCAACCGTCAAATTGATGATGCCGCCGACGGCCCCTCCTTTGCGGATGACTTCGGCGCCAGCACGCTACAGAAGAACGTGAGAATTGCGCGTCTCTGCAGTTCTCGTTCTGGATATCCCCCGTTCAATGGCTGGACGGGATTGGCCGAAATCAGCCTGAAGCAGTCGATGACTCTCGAACGACGGCTTTGCAGCGGTTGCTGCCGGTCGTTTGCGATCGGCGAGTGTCCGCTTGCGACGGCGATGCAGACGTTGCGAGGCGCCGGCGACACCGCGGCGAACGGCAGAAGTGCTTGGCTGAGCGGAGGCCCATGCCTCTCCGCGACCCGGCTCGGTTGAACGTCTGCTCCGCGCGCTCGCGAACTCGCACAATCGACCCAAACCGGAAGTAGATTTCGCGCGTTGGCGTTCCGGAGAGCGGTCGTTCGTCGCCGGTGCCGCTGAACCCGTATGAGGCAGTCCCAGCGAGGGCGCACTCGACTAGGGACGAACCCAAATCTTGTCAGTTCTGTCGCCCATTCCGGGAGATGCCCCCCGCTCAATGAGGACGCAGGCCACCGCGTCGCGATATGCAGCATGCCGCTCCAAACTGCCACCTTGATAGAGTTCATGCAGCGCTCCTTGGCTGGCAAATGCCTCCAGGATCTGCGGCACCGACATTCCCTGCAGCGCCTCGCGCACATACACAAGGTCATCGTCTGAGTAGTAGCGAGGAATGTTGCCGAGTGCTTTTCTCTTCTGAAACGTGAAGACATGGTCCTTGCTCATCAGGGCGACCCGCATTGCCCTGTCCACACCCTCGGGGTCATAGCCGATTCCGTCCTCGAGGTGGATCGCACCCAGCAAGAAGTTGGCGGTCGTACAAATCGATTGCGCCGCGCCAGTGCTGGCGTCTGTCACGGTGATCAGGATGTAGAAGGGCGCCGTCGATCGATTGTGTATGGCGGCTTCGAAGCTTGCATCCGACTGCCGAATTGCGGAGGACGCTGCAGTTGCCTCGGGCGGACTCGGCGGCACGGAGGCAGCACTGGCGATCGCAGTGAAAGCCAGGAGGCAAGACAGTTTGATTGATTTCATGACGGCGAGGGCGGGCGTAGTTGTCGACACTGACGTTGAACGCGGCAGCGCTCGCTTCGGGGTTACTCGATAGACGACATTCGCGAGAGGCTGCTTCTGGCTTGCTCCAGGCGCTCGTCCGCTCGAGCTGACGGGCACTGGCTAGACCGTTGAGGATTGTGCCGACGGGATCCGCCAGCACGAATGGTCAAGCGCTGAACTTCTGGGGAAACAGCCGACGAGCGGCAAAGCAGCCTGCTACTCCACCAGAGCCTATGGCGAGAAAATGAAGTGCAACGAGTGGGCTGGGCAGGGCGAGAGCCATACACATGGCTGCTCCCCATAGCCCGGCGAACGAAAAAGTCAACCCGATGAACAGAGCAGCCCCCGCAGGACGATTCCATGGCTTCAGTAGAAGCGACGGCGGCAACGCGAACGTGCCAGGGGGCAGCTTCTGAAGTTCCATCCAAAGGATGCCGACCGAGGTCASCAGGGCGGCGGGAAGCGTRATRGCTACGCTCGTCCAAGACGGTGAATGCTGCGAAGGAAATGTGGCAGAGAGGTAGCCCCATCCTGCGCAAATGAAGAACCAGAARAGGTAGAAGAGTYTCACGTTTGCAGTGCCTGATCTTGGATGCCGACCTCTCGACATCGAGGAGGTGCCAGGGTGGCATCGTAGCGTCGCGAGAAGCGCTGCCGCAGAGCGGACGTCACGAAAGGACCGCTTGTGGCCGACAGTGCATGTTCGCCGCCTCACCCGCGAGCAGTCGGTCGGCGGCCGAGCCGCCTCCGCAGGACACCCGCTTGCAGGGCGACGGACGAAGGGGCACAGTCGGCCAGGAGCTGACCCTCACGATAGACTGCATCCGCGCCAAGTAGCGGTGCCTGATCCAGGAATGTCCAGCGGAGGCTCCGAAACATGCGACTCTTCAAAAGCCTGCTTGCCGCCAGCGGGTTCGGCGCTGGCACGCTGAATCGCAGTCCGAAGCCGCGCATCGTGGTCGATGCCGAGAATGCGGCTGACTGGATCGTTAAGGCCCTCCTGTCGGAAGGATACGAGGTTGATTTCTCGCTCGAGAGCCTGAAGGAGATCGATCGATTCTTCGACGATCACGCCCCCGGTGGCGCCATCAAGCCGAGCGGTCTGCTTTCCCGCGACCTGGGCGCAAGAGTATTCGGTATCGGAAGCTATGTTGGAGAAGTCCTGCGCCGTGAGGCCGGTGGCAATTGGCAAGGTGACGATGACGATCCTCAGGCCGAGATCAACCTCACGCTCAAGCTGCCCGACGGCGCATTGCTTTGGCCTATGCAGCGCGTTATGAAGCGCTGCCAGGTTGGCCCAGAAGAGAGCGTTTTTGTGTACGGCTCAGTCGCCAAGCAAGCGACGGGGCAAGAAAGTCAGTAGTCGGCCAGAAGCGGCCAGACGTGAACGGCGGCTTTCGGATAGGGTGACCCCAAGGCTACGAGCCTGATCTCTGCGGGGTTGGGCCGCTCAGACCCTGGCGAGGAAGGCCGCCGCATCACCCGCTTCGCACTTCCAGTCTGCGAAAACCCCGACCAGATTGCATTCCACGCAGCGGCAGGCAATGTAGTACCAACGCACGTCATGTGTGCCCTCGTACACGGAGACGCCGGACATCAGCTCGAACACCTCGTTCTCGCACACGCACTCGTGCGTCTCTGGCGCGGCTTCTTCCATGTAGTCCGCGCTGTCGCCCATCGGGTGCTCCTGCCCGCAGTCGGTGCAGGTGCGGATTGCGACGCCGGCTTCTTCATCGGTCCGCAGCGCGAAGGCCCGGCACCCGCAATCGCATTTGGACGCAGCAAACCGGACGGCTTCATGGCGATTCGCAACGCTGTAGCTGCGCAGCTCGGCTTGGGTGTCGCCGGACGTCGTCCCGTACCAGTATTCGCCTTTCTTCGTCAGTGCCATTGATACTGCTCCATTCTTCAAGGTGGGCTTCCGGCAGGCCTGGCGTCAGGCTCGCCCCTGAGCTGGATTTTGCCTGGAGGCCCGGTGAGTCGTCGCCAAGGGCCCGGTTCGGAGAGGTCGCCGACAAGAGCCGCGGACATCCTGCAATGCCAATCTTGGAGCCTGCAGC
>NZ_JBFUGN010000071.1:0-13590 GCF_056402895.1 Rhizobacter sp. P3_B12
TGCAGGAGCTGCTCGACCTGGTCGGGCTGGCCGGCGTCGCGGCGCGCTACCCGGCCCAGCTGTCCGGCGGCCAGCAGCAGCGGGTCGCGCTGGCCCGCGCGCTCGCCACCTCGCCCAGCCTGCTGTTGCTCGACGAGCCGCTGTCGGCGCTCGACGCCCAGGTGCGCGAGCACCTGCGCCGCGAACTGCGCAGCCTGCAGCGCAAGCTCGGCGTCACCACCGTGATGGTCACGCACGACCAGGAAGAGGCGCTCGCGCTGGCCGACACGATCGCGGTGATGAACCAGGGCCGCATCGAGCAGGTCGGCACGCCCGAGCAGGTGTACCGGCAACCGGCCAGCCGCTTCGTCGCCGATTTCGTCGGCCGCGCCAACTGGCTGCCGGTGCAGCGCGACGCGCAGGGCGCGTTCCAGCTCGGCGGCGTGCGCATCGCGTGCGCCGACACGATCGCGCCGGGCTTGTCGGCCGCGACGCTGTTCTGCCGGCCCGAGGACGTGCGCGTGCAACCGCACTGGACGCCCGGCGCGAACACGCTGATGGCCAGCGTCGACCGCGTCGACTTCATGGGCGGCCTGCGCCGCGCCACGCTGTCGCTGTGTGCCGCGCGCGAGATCGAGATCCTCGCCGACGTGGGCCCGAACGACGCCGGCTTCAATGCGCTGGTGCCCGGCCAGCGCGTGCCGGTGACGCTGCAGGCCGAGCGGCTGCGGCTGTTCGAGAACGCAACGCCGTGAGCACCCTGGCCTGGAGCGGCCCGCGCCCGCGCCTGCGGCGCAGCGCCGACGAGCATGTGGCGGCCCTGCTGGTGTGGCTGCTGGCCGGCGTGTTCCTGCTGTTCCTGGCCGGGCCGCTGGCGGCCATCCTCGTGAAGGCGGTGCAGGCGCGCGATGGCAGCTTCACCGGCCTCGCGCAGCTGAACGCCCTGCTCGGCGAGGCGCGGCTGCGCAGCGCGTTGTCGAACAGCGTGCTGATCGCGCTCGCCACCACCGCGATCGTGCTGCCGCTCGCACTGGCCTTCGCGTTCGCGCTGACACGCTCCCGGCTGTGGGGCCGGCCGGTGTGGCGGCTGATCGCGCTGTCGCCGCTGCTCGCGCCGTCGCTGATGCCGGCGATCTCGCTGGTCTACCTGTTCGGCAACCAGGGGCTGCTGAAGTCGTGGCTCGGCGGCGCGTCGATCTACGGCCCGATCGGCATCGTGATGGGCGAGGTGTTCTACACCTTCCCGCATGCGCTGCTGGTGCTGGCGACCGCGCTCGCGGTGGCCGACGCGCGGCTGTACGAGGCGGCCGAATCGCTGGGCGCCGGCCGGCTGCGGCGCTTCCTGACGATCACGCTGCCGAACGCGCGCTACGGCCTCGCGTCGGCCGGCATGGTGGTGTTCACGCTGGTGGTCACCGATTTCGGCGTGCCGAAGGTCATCGGCGGCCAGACCCAGGTGCTGGCGCTGGAGGCCTACAAGCAGGTGATCGGGCAGCAGGATTTCGGCAAGGGCGCGGTGATCGGGCTGATCCTGCTGCTGCCGGCGCTGCTGAGCTTCGCCGTCGAGCGGCGGCTCGCGCGCCGCGGCGGCGCGGCGATGGGCGGGCGCTCGGTCGCGTACCGGCCGGGGCGCAACCGCGTGCGCGACGGCGTGCTCGGTGCCGTCTGCGCTGCCGTCTCGCTGTTCCTGCTGGCGCTGCTCGGCACCGCGGTCGCCGCCTCGCTGATCCAGCTGTGGCCGTACAAGCTGGTGCCGACGCTCGCGCACTACGACTTCGACCACGTCGACGGCGGCGGCTGGGGCGCCTTCGGCAACAGCGTGACGGTGGCGGCGCTGACCGCGCTCGCCGGCACGCTGCTCGTCTTCATCACCGCCTACCTGACGCTGAAGACCCCGGCGCCGCGCGCACCGGCCGCGCTGATCCGCGCGCTGGTGCTGCTGCCGATGGCGGTGCCCGGCCTGGTGCTCGGCCTCGGCTACATCTTCTTCTTCAACGCGCCCGGCAACCCGCTGCCGGCGCTGTACGGCAGCCTCGCGATCCTGGTCGCCGCCGGCGTCGCCCACTTCTACACGACGGCGCACCTGACGATGGTGACCGCGCTGCGCCAGGTCGACGGCGAGATCGAGGCCGTCTCGCGCAGCCTGAAGCGGCCGTGGTGGACGGCCTGCCTGCGCGTGACGCTGCCGATCAGCCTGCCCGCGCTGCTGGACGTGGCGCGCTACCTGTTCGTCTCCAGCATGACGACGGTCAGCGCGGTGGTGTTCCTCTACACGCCCGACACCACGCTCGCCTCGATCGCGGTGCTCGGCATGGACGATGCCGGCGACACCGCGGCCGCCGCCGCGATGGCCACGCTGATCGTCGCGAGCTCGCTCGCCGCGACGCTGCTGATCAACGCGCTCGCGGCCTGGCTCGGGCGGCGTTCGCAGGCCTGGCGGGCCTGAGCCCTCTTCCCTCCCTGCGGATGTTTTCGATGCGCGAACCCTTGTTGTTGACCCCCGGCCCGCTGACCACCAGCCTCGCCACCAAGATGGCGATGCTGACCGACTGGGGCTCGTGGGACGGCCGCTTCAATGCGCTGACGGCCAACGTGTGCCGCCGGCTGCTGGCCGTGATCGATGGCGGCGGCGAGTTCGCTTGCGTGCCGCTGCAAGGCTCCGGCACCTTCGCCGTGGAAGCCGCGATCGGCACGCTGCTGCCGCGCGACGGCAAGCTGCTGGTGCTCGTGAACGGCGCCTACGGCCAGCGCATGGCGCGGCTGACGGCGGTGATGGGCCGCGCGGTGCAGGTGCTCGATTTCGGCGAGGCGGCGGCCATCGACCCGGCGCGCGTCGCCGACGCATTGGCCGCGGACCCAGCCATCACCCACGTCGGCGTGATCCACTGCGAGACCAGCACCGGCATCCTGAACCCGCTGCAGGCGGTGGCCGACGTGGTCGAGCGCGCCGGCCGGCGCCTCGTGATCGACGCGATGAGCGGCTTCGGCGCGCTGCCGCTGTCGGCGCGCACGCTGCGCTTCGACGCGGTGATCGCCAGCAGCAACAAATGCCTCGAAGGCGTGCCTGGCATGGGCTTCGTGCTGGTGCGCGAGAGCGCGTTGGCGCAGGCCGAGGGCCGTGCGCATTCACTGTCGCTCGACCTGCACGACCAGTGGCGCTACCTGCAGAAGACCGGGCAATGGCGCTACACGCCGCCGACGCACGTGCTCGCCGCGCTGGCGGCAGCCCTCGATCAGTACGACGCCGAGGGCGGCCAGCCGGCACGGCTCGCCCGCTACCGCGACAACTGCGAGGCGTTGCTGGCCGGGCTCGCGCGGCTCGGGCTGCGCAGCTTCCTGCCGGCCGCCATCCAGGCGCCGATCATCGTCACGGTGCATGCGCCGCCGGGGCCGGGCTGGAACTTCAGCGATTTCTACGAGCGCGTGAAGGCGCGCGGCGTCGTGCTGTATCCGGGCAAGCTGACGGCAGTCGAGACCTTCCGTGTCGGCTGCATCGGCGCGATCGGTCGCGCCGAGATCGGGCAGGCGGTCGATGCGATCGGCCATGCGCTCGACGCGATGGGAGCACCGGCATGATCCAGTCACCGTACCGCCACGTCCGCCGCTACCAGGGCCCGCTGCAGGCCGTCATCTTCGACTGGGCCGGCACGCTGGTCGACCACGGCTCGTTCGCGCCAACCCAGGTGCTGATCGATGCCTTCGCCGGCTTCGGCATCGAGATCACGCTGGCCGAGGCGCGGGTGCCGATGGGCCTCGCGAAGTGGGACCACATCCAGGCGCTCGGCCGGCAGCCCGGCGTCGCCGCGCGCTGGCAGGCGCGATTCGGCCGTGCGATGGGCCGCGGCGATGTCGACGCGCTGTACGCCGCCTTCATGCCGCTGCAGGTGGAGCGGGTGGCGCAGTACTCGACGCTGATCCCCGGCGCGCTGGAGATGGTCACCGCGCTGCGCGCCCGCGGCCTGAAGCTCGGCTCATGCTCCGGCTACCCGCGCGTCGTGATGGACCGGCTGCTGCCGCATGCCGCCGCACAGGGCCTGCGGCTGGACCATGCGGTCGCAACCGACGACCTGAAGCCGGGCGGCCGGCCGGGGCCGTGGATGGCGCTGGCCAACGTGATCGAACTCGGCATCGGCGAGCTCGCCGCCTGCGTGAAGGTCGACGACACCGTGCCCGGCATCGAGGAAGGCCTGGCGGCCGGCATGTGGACGGTCGGGTTGTCGCTGTCGGGCAACGAGGCCGGCCTGACGCTGGCGGCGCTGCAGGCGCTGGCACCGGACGAGCTGCAGGCGCACCGCCGCCGCGCCGCGGCGACGCTCGCGCAGGCCGGATCGCATTTCGTGATCGACAGCGTCGCCGGGCTGCCTGCGGTGCTGGACGCGATCGAGGCGCGACTCGCGCGCGGCGAGCGGCCGTGAGCCCTGCGATTCCGCTGACGCGCAGCGCGGGCGTCTCGATCTGGCTGCAGATCGAGAAGGCGCTGGCCGACGACATCCTCGGCGGGCGCGTGACGGGCAGGCTGGCCAACGAGCTGGAGCTGGCCGGCCGCTTCGGCGTCAACCGCCACACCGTGCGCCAGGCCGTGAAGGCGCTGGCCGAGCGCGGGCTGGTCGAGGTGCTGCACGGCCGCGGCACCTTCGTGCGCGAGGAGGCGATCGACTACGCGCTCGGCCGGCGCAGCCGCTTCGCCCACAGCCTCGCGAAGGCGCGGCGGGTCGGCGCCAGCCGGCTGACGCACGACGCCGAGCGGGTGCCCGAGCCCGAGGTGCTGTCGCTGCTGGAACTGGCGGCCGGCAGCCGCGTCGTGCAGGTCGATTCGCTCGATGTCGTCGACGACAAGGTGGTCGGCGTCTGCACGCAGTATTTCCCGCTGCCCCGATTTGCCGGCATCGCGCAGGTCTACCGCGAACTCGGCAAGACGCATTTAGCGCTGGCGCGGCTGGGCGTGGGCAGCTTCGAGCGGCGCCTCGGGCGGGTGACGGCGAAGCTGCCGGAGCAGGCGGTGGCGCGCCAGTTGAAGCAGCCGCCGGCGACGCCGATCCTGGTTGTCGAGAGCGTCTACGTCGACGCCGCGGGCCGGCCGATCGAGTACGGCATCTCCCGGTTCAACAGCGCGATGGTGCAGGTGGTCGTCGAGCCGTGAGCAATCACCCGCTATCGGCGTGACGTATGGCACAACCGGTTGCATCCCGCCACCGGTGGGGGGGCGGTGGTAGGCTCAAATGCGTTTCCAATCGCGTCTCCAATCGCCCACCCGAACGCAGCGCCCCCGATGCCTGAAGAAAACCGAGTCCCGACCGCGAGGCCTGCGAGCGTCGTGTTCGCCCGCATCCGGGAATTCGGCAGCTCGTCGGTGACCGAGCAGGCGACGCTGAAGGCCCGGCTGGAGTCGCGCGCCGCGGCGGCCCTGGACGCAGTTCCTGCCAGCGAGCGCGTCGTGCTCGACGCCCGCGACGGCATCGCGATCGTGATCACCGCCGATCCGCTGGTGGCTTTCGACGTCGCGCAGCGACTGGCCCGCAAGAGCCGCAGCCGGCGCACCGTGGTCGGCCTGAACCACGGCGCCGTCAAGCTGGTGACCGATGCCCAGGGCGGCCCCGCGCTGATGGGCGACGGGCTGAGCACCGCGGCGGCCATCGCCACCTTCGCCAAGCCCGGCCGCATGCTGGCCACCCGCAGTTTCCGCGACGCGCTYGATGTCAACTCGCCGGGCGCGGCGCGCCGGCTGGAGCTGGCTGGCACCTCGATCGACGACCAGGTGCGCACGCACGAGCTGTTCGCGATCAACCCGCAGGCGAGCCTGCAGTACCAGCGCCGGCTGCTGCTGGGCGGCATCATCGGCAGCGCGCTGCTGATCGGCGGCGGCATCGCGGTGCGCTGGGGGCTGGACGAATGGCGCGAGGCGACCCAGGGCGCGGTGATCGTGTTCGACGTGAAGCCGCAGGCCGAGGTGTCGGTCGACGGCGAGCACAAGGGCAGCACGCCGCCGCTGACGCAGATCGAGCTCGCGAGCGGCCCGCACACGCTGGAACTGACGGCGGCCGGGTTCCCGCCGTACAGTACCGAGGTTCAGGTCGCGCCGGGCGAACGCATCACGATCCAGCACCGCTTCGTCGCGGCCCCGAAACCGGCCAGGCCGGTCAAGCAGGGCAAGTCGGGCTTCTGGCAGGACCTGCGCCGCCGGCTCGGAAACTGAGATGCCGTGAATTCTCCAGACACCATCATCCACACGCACGTCGACCCGCGCCTCCCGCCGCAACTGGGCCGCTACCGCATCCAGTCGGAGCTCGGCCGCGGTGCGATGGGCGTGGTGTACCGCGCGCATGACGAGCARCTGGGCCGCCCGGTCGCGCTGAAGACGCTGTACATGGGCGAGGATGCCGCCGCCGAGCATGCGGTGCGCTTCCAGCAGGAGGCGCGCGCCGCCGGCGGGCTGAACCACCCGAACCTGGTGACGGTGTACGACGTCGGCCGCGACGGCGACTGGGCCTACCTCGCGATGGAGCTGCTCGAGGGCGTGGAGCTGCGCGACCGGCTGGCGAGCAGCCGGGTCTCGCTCGCGATGGCGGTCGACATCGTGCGCCAGGTGGCGCTGGGTGCCGCCGTCGCGCATGCGCAGGGCGTGGTGCACCGCGACATCAAGCCGGCCAACATCATGCTGGTGCACGGGCGGCACGCGAAGCTGATGGATTTCGGCATCGCGCGCATCCCGACCTCGGACGTGATCACGCAGACCGGCACCATCCTCGGCTCGCCGAAGTACATGTCGCCGGAGCAGATCGCCGGCAACGACATCGACCACCGGGCCGACATCTTCTCGCTGGGCGTCGTGCTGCACGAGATGCTGACCGGCACGACGCCGTTCAACGGCGCCGACGTGAACCAGCTGATGTACGCGATCGGCCACGCCGAGCCGGCGATCCCGAGCCGGCTGAACCCGGACGTGCCGGTGGTGCTCGACCTGATCGTCGCGAAGACGCTGGCCAAGCAGCCGGCCGACCGCTACCAGAGCGCCGAGGCGCTGGCCGCCGACCTGCTGGCCTGCCGCAGCAGCCTGGCGGACGCGAGCGCCGACGAGGCGGCCGACGGCGAGACGCCGCTCGGCGCCGGCGTCTCGATGACCTCGTTCACGCCGCTGGCGCAGAGCTTCGCGACGACGCAGTCGATGACGCGCGCGTCGTTCGCGCCGGACATGGCGCTGCTGTCGGTGTCGCGGCATTTCGATTCGGAGGCCGCCCTGGTGCGGCTGCGCGACGGCGACCTGCTCGCCACGCCGCCCCCGCCGCGCCAGCGCTGGCGCCGCGGGCCGTGGCTGCTGGCGGCGACGCTGGCGGCCGCGTTGTTCACCAGCGTGGCGATCGTGCTCGGCTAGAGCCGGCAACGGCATGTCGATGGCCCGGCGAGCGCCCATGAATCGACGAACCGCCTTCTCGGCGCTGGCGCTGTGCGCGCTGGCCCCTTCTGCCCCGGCCCAGCAGGTGCTGCCCGCCGTCACCGTGACGGCCACCCGCACCGAGACGCCGCGCTTCGACGTGCCGGCCTCGATCGACGTGGTCGACGGCGACACGCTGCGCGACGGGCGGCTGCAGGTCAACCTCTCCGACGGCCTCGCCGGCGTGCCCGGCCTGCAGGCGCGCGACCGGCAGAACTACGCGCAGGACGTGCAGATCTCGGTGCGCGGCTTCGGCGCGCGATCCACCTTCGGGATCCGCGGCGTGCGGCTCTACGTGGACGGCATCCCGGCCACGCTGCCCGACGGGCAAGGCCAGATCACCAATGTCGACCTGAACTCGGTCGAGCGCATCGAGGTGCTGCGCGGGCCGTTCTCGGCGCTGTACGGCAATTCGTCGGGCGGCGTGCTGCAGGTGTTCACCGAAGAGGGTGTCGGCCGGCCGGCGCTGAGTTTCGGCCTGGCGGGCGGCAGCGATGGCGCGATGCGCACGAGCAGCAAGCTGTCGGGCTCCGAGGGCCGGCTGAGCTACCTGCTGAGCGCGAGCCATTTCGAGACCGACGGCTACCGCGACCACGGCGCCGCGCGGCGCGACATCGGCAACGCGAAGCTGGTGTGGCGGGCGGACGACGACACGCGATGGAGCGTGGTGCTGAACAGCGTCGCGCTGCCGTTCGCGCAGGATCCGCTCGGGCTGACGCGGGCTGCGTTCGATGCGGATCCGCGCAGCGCCGACCCGGTGGCGACCGATTTCGACACGCGCAAGACGGTCTCGCAGACGCAGGCCGGCATCGTGCTCGATCGGCGGGTGTCGGCGGCCCATTCGCTGCGGGTGATGGTGTACGGCGGGCACCGGCGCACCGAGCAGTTCCAGGCCATTCCGGTGGCGACGCAGGCGAACAACGCGCTGCACCCGGGCGGCGTGATCGACCTGCGGCGCGACTACAGCGGCACCGACTGGCGCTGGACGACGAAGACCTCGATGGCCGATCAGCCCTTGACCTTGATCGGCGGGCTGGCATACGACAGGCTGCGCGAACTGCGACAGGGGTATCTCAACTACAGCGGCAGTGCTGCAACGCCCGAGCGCGGCCAGCGCGGCGCGATGCGGCGCGACGAGACCAACTTCGTCAGCAACATCGACCCGTACCTGCAGGCGTCATGGCAGCCGGCGGCCGACTGGACGCTGAACGCCGGCGTGCGGCACAGCCGCGTGCGCTTCGAATCGCACGACAACTACATCGTGGGTGCCAACCCCGACGACAGCGGCCGCGCCGACCATCGCGCGACCTTGCCTGTGCTGGGCGTGCTGTGGGCCGCGAGCCGCTCGGTGCACCTGTATGCGACGGCCGGCAAGGGCTTCGAGACGCCGACGCTGAACGAGCTGAGCTACCGGCCGAACGGTGCGACGGGATTGAACTTCGCGCTGCGGCCGGCGACGAGCCGCAGCCTGGAGTTCGGCGTGAAGAGCCGGCTGGACGGCATCGGCGAGTTCAACGCCGCGGTGTTCCAGACCCGCACCTCGGACGAGATCGTCACGCTGACCAACACCGGTGGGCGATCGACCTTCCAGAACGCGGGCAGCACGCGGCGCAGCGGGCTGGAACTCAGCGCCGTCGCGGCGCTGCCCGAGCCGTGGAAGGCGCAGACAGCGGCCACCTGGCTCGATGCGCGCTACCGCGACGCGTTCATGACCTGCACGGTGACGCCGTGTGCGGCACCGAACGTCGAGATCGCGTCGGGGCAGCGCATTCCGGGCATCGCGCGCAGCAGCTTGCAGGCCAGCCTGGCGTGGGCGCCGCCGCAGGGCTGGCGCGCGGGGGTCGACGTGCGGGCGCTCAGCAAGGTGTTCGTCAATGACTTGAATTCGGATGCGGCGGCCGGGCAGGCCACCGTCGGTGCGAGCGTCGGGCATGTGCTGCCCCTCGGCGCCTGGCAATTCAGCAGCTTCGCGCGGGTCGACAACCTGTTCGATCGCACCTATGCGGGGTCGGTGATCGTCAACGAGGGCAATGCCCGCTATTTCGAGCCGGCACCGGGGCGCAATTGGATGGTGGGTTTCTCGGGAAGCTACAAATTCTGACCCGCGCCGCGGACAATTGCGGCGGTAATTCCGCGCCACGCCGAGACACCCACTCATGATCAAGATCCTGACCTCTGCACTGCTGTCGCTGCTACAACTACTCCATCGACACGACAACACCGATCGGCAAAGCGCAATGGGCCACCACATGTTCAAGCGAAGCACCCACTCGTCGTCGGCGCTGAAGGCCCTCCTGTCACTGGCGCTGGCAACTGCCGTGCTTGGCGCGCACGCTGCCGAGGGTTACGTCACGGGAACCGTCACCAACCTGACGAGCACTCCTGCGGGCTTGCTCATCATGGTCGATGCGGGGCAGCCGACCAATTGCGCTGGCGCGCCTGGCGGGTGGATGCTGATCCGGACGGAGCACAAGACCATGGTCGCGACAACACTGATGATGTTCGCGATGGGCAAGAAGGGCGCCACAGTCTACGCGTCGGGCACTGGCGCCAGCGGCTACTGCGAAATCAGTCAGTACGACCCGGCCGAGTGACCGAGTGCCCGGCTTGCGGTCGGGCAGCGTTCAGTTCCAGATCGGTGTCGAGTCTTTCAGCGACAGCACCCCCGATCCGCCTTGGTCGATGCCGAGGTATCGGCGCAGCCTTCACCGGTCCCTTCGGTTGACTAGTCGTTGATGGCAAAGAATTCGATCGACTCCGTGTCGTTCCACGCCGTGCAGGCACCCGTTCCCCAAATCGAGACGGTCTTTCCGGTGGTATAGGCCAAGAGCAGGCCGCTGAGTTGTGCCTTGCCGGCCGGCGTGGCAGCGTTCAGGGCAAAGCGCATGCTTTCGACTGCGGCACAGGCGGGAAAGTTGGCGCGAGGCCCCTCGACATACGCCATGACAACGCCGTTTGACATGAAGTAGATGTTCTTGAGCTTGACGGGCCCGGCGGTGCCGGCATGTGCGCTCATGGACATCGAAAGCAGTGCAACTACTGCCGAATGAATGACCTTCATAGTTCTCCCTTTGGTTGCAGTGTTTTGCTCTTCGACAAGCGTCGGCAAGCCCGGATCGGCGCTCGTCAACGAAGGTCCGTCACCTCGACAGCCAAACTCCTACGATGTCTTGTTGACTCGTGCAACTCGCTCCGTCTGGATACCTGACAAGAACCGATTTCTGCGTTGTGATTGCCGTCATGATGACGGCGAAGACTGGTTTGAAGTCAGGATCTGACTGCGCGATGGTGCCGACGCCACCTTCCTGATAGTTCACCCACAGGATGGAGTCCCCCACAAAGAATTTCGTCGGCGTCAGGGCGCATTCGATGTACGCATTGGCGTTCAACGGTGCGACCTGCATGGCCAGTCCAGCGATCAGGCTGGACAGAAATGTGATTGGCGATTTGATGAAGATCATTGCAATTCCTTCCATTGAGGGATGAATACTTCATTCGGTTATGGCTCGGATCGCACCAACTCTTGACGAACTCGCTGGCATCCAATACTTCCAGATTTCTCCGGTATTCACATGCACGAGTTCACACAAATCGTCGGATAGAGGTCACCCTGCTCTGCCACCATAGAATATTGAATCGCCTGAGGATCGGCATTTGCTGGATTTGTCACCAAGTTGCTATTTACAAGCAAGGTTGGGATAGCTCTTCGGCGCCACACAAACATGCATTACTCGCTGACCGAACTTACTCTCCGATATATAGAATTCCAAACCTTTTGCAAAACCTGCGCCGCTGACGCCAACAAGATAATGAATATTTGGTTGCAAGGCTTCAGCCAGCGTTGACTCGAAGCCCGGAATGGATTCTCCATAGACCACCCGATCCAACCCAATGTAACTCCCTGGCTTCAACTCCAACCGCCACGAGGGCTTGCCAAGATCCCATGAATTCACCCCTCCCGGAGTCACCGATAGACTATTCACCGGAACCATTTTCATGACTTCCGACTTCAATTCAAAAACAACCACACCACTTTCATTCATCTCCATGGAGATTTTCACCTCGTTTTCATACGAGAAAGCAGGCAATACCGAGAGAGAGAGTAGAGAAACAAAAAGCACACGAAGGAGATGATACGCAATCATTTCTTTATCCCATTTGAATATATAACGGACTCGAATGCGGACACGTCTTGTCCACCTATTTTTCTAATATAATAATTCTGCATCATTTGCCCCTGTTGCTCAAATCTATACTGAGCGAATGTTTTCAACGAGTCCAATTCATAAACATACGCTCCTTGCCGGCCGTATTCAATACTTTCAGCAGCCGCCTTCCAGCGAGTGTAGCCGGTGACCTCCCTATTCTGATATTGCCACACATGAGTAATCTCATGGATGAGTACGGACTGCGAATATGAATCGGCCGTTGAGAAATCAGATCTATAGTTTTCCGGCGAGAAATTTATACTATTCTCCAAAGTAATAGCGCCAGCCGTTGGTGGCGCACAGCACGAATTTAGAGAAACGGCACCGTAATTTACCGCCCCTCCAAAATATGACTGCAGCAGTGTGATTTCGGAACTCAAGAGAGCTCTTGAAACCTTACTACTTGCCATCGCCTCCCCGTCATGGGCGGAGTCGTTAAACAAATAGCCAAATGCCCCTGACTGCGCCCCACTCGCAAACTTCCCACCACCCAGCACCGATGCCGTCCCGCCAATCATCGCGTGGATGAAGGTGTCGGCCGCCCGCTCGCCGACGTTCAACCGGGCCCCCAGGAACTGCGATGCCCCGGCTGACGCAGCACCGGCGCCGCACCTTCCCCCACCCGTCACGCTCGTGATGCAGCCGACTCCGGCATGCAGCATCGTGCGACCCAGGCCCTTCTCACTCCAGTACGCAGCCATCTCTGTCTCGCCTGAGGCTGCTGCCGTGCTGCTCAGGCTATTCCCCAAGCTGCCCGCTCCATAGAATGCGAGCGACGTGAACGCACCCTGCGCTGCTCCGTTGAAGTCGCCGGTCGCAATCGCCCCCGACACGAATCCCGCTGCCGCAGCTTGTCCCGCGGCGGGCCACGATGACGGGCCGGCTCCCGGCCCAAGCCATGCCGCCACCGCAATGCTCACCACCATCCGCATCTGCTGCTGGTCGATGATGCCCATGGCATGCAGCGCTATCGCGCCCACGATGGCCCCGATGCACACCGGACACTTCCCATTCGCATCCACCGTGTTCAACGGCTGGTTGTAGACGTAGCTGTACGCGTTGTAGGTCTGGATGTCGAACGGATCGCCCACCACCGGGTCGGCCTGCATGAAGCGCCCGATCAGCGGGTCGTACAGCCGCGCGTTCATGTGGATCACGCCCAGGTCGTCCAGGTGCTCGTGCCCGGTGAAACCGCGGTCCGTGCCGCTGGCCGCGTCCGGTGCGCCGCCGTGGTAGTCACCGATCAGCGCGTTGGCCGGATCGGTTGCACCGCTCGCATACCGCCGCTTGCCCCACGGGTCATAGGCGTAGCGGATCGTCTTCACCACGCTGCGCCAGTCGGCTCCGCCGGCCACCGTCACCGCCACCGTCGAGCCGAGGTGGTCCTTGTGCCAGTACTCCAGCTTGCTCGTCGTCGCCGGCGCCGCGGCCGTCGTCGTCAGCAGCACCGTCGTCGCGCCCGCCGAGATGTAGTGCCGGTTCGTCGTCACCCCGTTCTCGTCGGTCTCCTGCTCGTAGCCCAGGCCGTTCGCGCCATCGGGGTGCAAGGTCCAGGTCGTGCGCGTGCCGCGGCTGGTCTTGCGCAACTCGACCAGGCGTTGTTCGGTCTCGCCGTACACCCAGTCGTAGGTCGGTGCTGCCGCACCGCCGCTGCCCAYGCCGACGATGCCCGGCGTAACCCCGTCGCCCTGCGGCAGGTTGAAGCTGTTGTAGCGCACGCTGCGGTACCGCGCGTCGCCCAGGGCCCGTGTCAGGTTGCCCTGCGCGTCGTACTCGTAGTCGGCGTTGTACGTCGGCCCACCGGCGCGCGGGCGGATCGCGCTCACCGCATGCGGCAGGCGCTGGCCGCTGGCCGGGTAGATGTACGAGCCGACATCGCTCTTGGAGAGGATGTTGCCGATCGCGTTGTAGGCCAGCGTCACGTCCTGGGTCACGCCGCCCGGGTTCGTCACCTGGTATTGCGTCAGCCGGTTC